>NZ_JBFEFI010000007.1:300000-385867 GCF_040717535.1 Thalassoglobus sp. JC818 | reverse complement strand
CAAGGCAAGTAATAGTCAAAGGAAAACTAGCCAACGTCGCTGCTCGACTCAATTCCGAATACCTGAGTTAGCCCTTCTGTCCGAACAATTTAAAGCGAAGGCCGATTTTCTGTGGTCAAGCTGTGACCTGAACCTTCCGTTTTCGTATCGACAGTGCATTCGCATTGCGCATCTTGGATGTGATTGCTCCAGTTGTAGGGGTTGCACTGGTTGCACCGCCCCCTGTCGGCACATTCCACACAATGTCGCGAACCTTCCCTTCTCTATCCGACCTCACCCTAAAAGTTGTTCCAGAGTTCGACGTCGATTGAGCGTTTGACCGCGATTGTGCGCGGATTAGGCGAACAGTTGTTGAGGGAACTTCTGGGAGTCCTGACGGTCACGTTAGTCATGTTGGCCCGTGACGGATTCTGGAGCCAAGACCCAAACGCTCAACATGTTTCGACCGACCAAGAACTGCGGAGATAGGAGAGGTGAAAATGTTGCGTCAAGTGAAGCTTTTGGGTATCTGCGTTGCCATGCTCTACGGGGGATTCAATGCCGAAGCCCAGGGAGGCTTCATCCTGTTCACGAGCAGAGCGGCTTTTGAAGCTGCGACGGGCGGGGTGCTAACTTTCGACAGTTATGAGGATAAATTTACTTCCTCAGACACAATTAATCGGCCAGGTTACTCTTTCAACGAAACAGGGGGTTCTCCAAACAGCTTTCTCGACATGACTCAGGCCCAATATGCCACTTTCGGTATGGGAGCAGCGGTTACAGATGGAAATCGAGCTTCATCATTTGTCAACGACGTGAACAGCTTGCTTACCTTCAACTTTGACTCGTCAATCAATGCGTTTGGTTTTGACATAACGACAAAAAACACGTCTCAGATCGTAAATTTTGGCGGAGACATCAGCGGTTCGTTCACCACAAATAGTGGGAGCGCACCAACGTTCTTCGGAATCATCAACAAAGATGGTCCGATCAACACGCTGACATTCGACGTCGGCGGGACAGGTAGTGTCATCTTTGACAGCACTCTTCACGGAACATCGGACTTGAGTTTGGTTCCTGAGCCAAGCAACTTCATCTTACTTGGCATGGGAGTCCTATGTGGCGGATTTGTGTTCTACGGAGCCAACCGTCGCCGTCTCGCAATGGACGTCTAATCGACTTCCGTTTCGAAACGAAAACTCACTGAATTCATTTCAGTAGCGGGTTGGACACGGCGGTTTAACCTTTAGCGTTCATGGTGCAACAGAACGCTTCCAAATTGATCCTCGGTCATGCAAATGGCCGAGGATCTTTTTTTGTCCTGACTTTCAGCAAGAGTCAATTAATTGCGATCGAATCGCTTCACTTCCGCTCCATCGCCCATCAGAACGAATGAAGCCATCCCCAGAAACAGGCCATGCTCCACGATTCCGGGGAAAGTCAACAGCGACTGCAATTCCAGCGGTGCGTCGATCTGAGACAATTGAAGATCGACGATAAAGTTATTCTCGTCAGTCACAAACGGCTTAGAGTCGTCGTCAGCCTGCATTCGCAGGCAAGGAGACAACTGCAACGCGGCGAACCGCTTCATGAGTGGTTTCAGCCCAAACGGAACCACTTCCACCGGGACGGGAAACCCGTGCAGCGGATTACTTCTCTTTTGTGAATCTGTGATGATGGTGAGCTGCTTCGAGGCGGCTGCGACGATTTTTTCACGCAACAGAGCTCCCCCGCCCCCTTTGATCAGATCGAGTTGATCATTAAACCGGTCGGCCCCATCGATTGTGATGTCAATCTCTGGAGACTCATCGAGGGTCGTGAGTGGAATCGAAGCTTTTCGGGCCAATTCTTCAGAGGCAGTTGAGGTCGGAACTCCGACAATTTGGAGGCCAGAACGAACGCGTTCACCAATCAGTTCGATTGCAATCGCTGACGTCGAACCGCTTCCCAGCCCAATCACCATCCCATCTTGAATCATGGAGACTGCCGCAGCTGCAGCCAGATGCTTTTCATTGCTCGCCGAAGAAGTCATGATTGCCGATCGCACAACAGGAATGAGTGAGTTTCGGTGGCAGTTTAAGCTCAGCGACTGTCGATGCAATGCTCAAGAGTTTTTCAAGAATTACGCATCGGTTAAGACGCATACGTTTTGTGGTGCCGATTCGGAGTACATGGATCCCGAAAAACCTCTGCTTCCTGAGATGCAATCAAACCAAGAAGTCGTGAAAATAGCTGCTCACGCTCGCCCGAGTGACTCAAGAATCGCCGAAAAGGGACCATAATGGCTGAAGAGAAACCGCTGTCTCCGTTTCACCTGGCTTTTCCGGTTCGCAATCTGGCAGAATCGAGAAAGTTCTACGGTGAAGTGTTAGGGCTGCCAGAGGGACGCAGCGATGCCACCTGGATCGACTTTGATCTATTCGGACATCAAATCGTCGCCCACGAGCGACCACACCTGAACACTAAGACTGGGGACGAGAGGAACAGTCAGGTCGACGGCAAAGCTGTCCCCGTTCCGCACTTTGGAGTAGTGCTCGAAATGGATCAATGGAAAGAACTGGCGGAACGACTCTCCGCGAAAGGCATCGAGTTCATCATCGAACCTTACGTCCGCTTCGAAGGCCAAGTCGGCGAACAAGCGACGATGTTTTTCCTCGATCCTTCAGGAAATGCATTGGAATTCAAAGCATTTCAAGATCGCTCAATGTTGTTCGCCAAAGACTGATCGAAATCGCACGGCTCAACTAAGCCAATCGGAATTTTCCAATGCGGTGGCATTCGCTCCACCGCACTCGGACAGTCCCGCAGATCACGAGACCAGTTCTATTCAGCCTGGGCAGAGGCCAGTTCGTTGCGAGCGAGTTGGAGTCGGTTGAATTGACTCTCGAGATTTTCAAGTCGCTTCTGGGCAGCCTCAGCGGCGGCTTTTGCACTTTGAAGCTGCGCGTTCTCTTCTTCAGTCAATACCGCAGCCTTTGCGAGAGCGGCAGCCTTTTCTTTGAATGAGTCGCGACTCGCTGTCTGCCCATCCGCCGAGGTTTTCAACTCGGCCAGAGTGGACTTGAATTTCACGACTTGCTGCTGTGACTGCTGCTGAGTGGCAAGATTCGCAGCATGTTGTTTCTCAAAGTTGTCGACGTTCGCCTTCGCTGATGCGAGAGTTTGCTGGGCGGCTTGGAAGGCTTCTGTCGCGACTCGAAGCTGCTCAGCACCGGTCGCAAACTGACTCGCAGCTTGCTCAGCGACGATCTTCGCGAGCGTCACAGCTGCTTCAGCTGTTTTCGCGACTTCGTTTCGTTTGGCGAGAGTAGCGGCCACAGATGGATCATTGGCTGCCGTCTCTTGTGCAGTGGGAGAAGCGGCTTGCTTGAGAATTTCAAAAGTTTCCGTAGCTTTCTCAAGCCCACGAGCCGAAGCCTCCTGCGCTGCTTTGAACTGTTCGGTCTTCGTCGTCAATTGCTCAAAGTTTGCCTGGACCGGTTTCAAGTCGTCCTCCGCAGTTTGGAGAATGGCTTGAGCTTGCGTCAATTGGTTCTGTGAATCACCAACCTGAGCGTTGGCTTTTACCAAGTCTCCCTCATGCTTTTGAAGTTCATTGGCAGTGGCGGTCATCTGTCCTGTTGTTTCGGCCAACAGCTTCTCAGCGATTTCCAGTTCTTTCGCTGCCTGTTGTGAGGCAGCTTGCCGTTGAGCAAATCCGGCAGTGAGCGTCGCCAGTGCTTCCGCAGCTTTCTGGTGATTCTGGCGTGCTTCCGCCAGCTGAGGTTCGAGAGAAGAGAGATACTGCGAAACCGTCGGAGGGTTCGTGTTGAGCGTGCCCAGAACTGCTCCATCGGCCGCATTCCAGAAATGCACTTCCCCTGACCAGTCGCCAGCGATGGCCACTTGACTGTCAGCATCGAACCCAACTTCCATTCCGATATCTTTGAGTCCGCCGAAGTCTTTCAGCTTCTTGCCATCACCGTCCCAAAGTCGAGCCATTTTGTCTCGACCAGTTGAGACGAGTGAGCCTTCTCGAGTGTATTCAACGGACAAGGCTCCCCCACCGTGGGCATTCCATGACTTGATGTTGGTTCCGTTCTGCATCTCCCAGAGTTTGATTGTTCCATCTTCACTCGCAGATGCCAGGACGTTGCTGTCCGGACGCCAACTTACATCAGTGACTGCGCCTCGATGGCCATTGAGCTCGTAGAAGATTCGACCGGTATCGGCTTCCCAGACGACGAGACCGTTGCTGCGGTCACCACTGGCGAGCAGAACCCCATCCGGGCTGAATTCGATGGCTGTCACCCAGTCGGTATGTTTTTTGTTTTCGTAAACAAGCTCACCTGTATTGATCGAATAGACACGGACCATTTTCTTAGGGCCGCCCAACGCGATATACATCTGGTCGGAGCTAATATCTGCTGCGAGAACTTCGTCGTACTCAGCCCCTGCCTCAATCTTTCGCTCGCCTGTCGCGACATCGTAAACGACCACTTTTCCGGACTGGCCGCCCCGCCCTCCGCCGACCATCAAGAGCGATCCATTTCGACTGAATTTGATGATCTGTGGCTGCCCTTCCGGAAACGGAAGAACTCCCAACGGCTCACGCGTTTGAGAATTGTACAAGCTCACCTGCTGATGCCCGGAGATGGCAACGATTGGTGCCCAGGGACTGGTGGCCAATGCAGTGACAGCATTTGTCGACGGCGGAGTGACGACAGGGTCTCCAAAGTAAGATTGTGGCATCGCAACATGTGCAGGACGTTCGGTCGAAACCTCAATTCGCGCCAGAGACTTTCGCTCTTTGATCTTGGCTTTGCTCCCCGCGTTTTCAAGAGCCCCCATGTCGATCCATTTGCGGATGACAGCCAGCTCGCTCTCGGGAAGTTTGTCAGCATTGGGTGGCATCTTCGGGCTGTCTTCGTGATTCACCAGCAGCCAGAGATAGCTGAACTCCGCACTTCCCGGGTCGACAACTTCCCCTGAAGAACCACCTTCCATGACACCGGCATACTGATCGAGAACCAGTCCACCGCGACGATCATTTGCGTTATGGCATGATCCGCAGCGTGCACGGAAAACGGGGAGGACATGGTCGTCGAAAGTGATTTTCTCGACGGGCTTCTCGTCAGTTTTCGAATCTTTCTCTTCAGCCCTGACGTGCGAACACGTGAAGGTGACGAGAGTGGCGAAACACAACAGAGAAGTTCTCAACGAATGATTCAACATGGTGATAGCTAGTCTGAGTAACAATCGTGTTGAGTGCAGGGACAGGGTTGGAATTCACCAGACCTCGACAACGGAAGAGACTTTCAACGCCAGATCAATGATTGAAGAGGAACTCTCGCGAGTTGAGCAATGCCCAATAGGCATCTTCAAGTCCTTGCTGGACGTTGGATCCTTCAGCATAGAGTGGTGAAAGTGACTCCAATTCCTCGGCAGTCGGCTTCCGACACAGCGTGGTGATATAAAGCCGTTCAATCACTTGTTCAGGAGACAGACCCTGATCGAGAAGGGACTTGATCTGGTTCCCCTGTCTCATCTTGTTGTTGACGGTATCTCCGTTAAGAAGATGAAGTGCCTGCGAGAGAGTTGGCTCCATTTTCACTTCGCACGAGCATGCCGTTTCTCGCGTCGCACGGCCAAATGTTGTCAGGAAGTAGGTCGACGTTGCCCCGTCGGCGATTTGGACAGCTCTTGCCCCAACCGGAAGCTTAGCGAAATCGTCTTTGGTGCTGGTGACGTGGCTGATAACGTCGAGCATCGATTCCGCCTTAATGCGGCGAATGTTTTGATGGGCGAAGTTCAACTCGTCCGTCATATTGCTTTCGTTTCGACGAGTTGTTCGCTGATAGGTGTTCGAGTTACAGATATCGCGAATCAACTTTCGCATATCGTAATCGTAGTCAGTCAGACGCTGCGCGAGCTCATCGAGAAGTTCCGGATTGCTCGCTGGATTGGAGATCCGGAAATCGTCGATCGGTTCGACGATTCCAATGCCGAAGAAGTGATGCCAGATGCGGTTTGCGAAGTTCTTAGCGAAGAAAGGATTCTCTTTCGAAGCGAGCCAGTTCGCGACAACTTCGCGTCGATCTTTTCCTTTGGTTTCAGGATAAGCCCCCCCAAGAAACTTGGGAGTGGAGTTTTGACCAGTCACCGGGTGTTTGACCTCTCCACCGCCTCGGTTGAAGATAATTTGCTCTCGCTCATCTTCGCCGCGTTTTCGTCCGACCTGCGAGAAGAATGCAGCAAAATCGTAGTATTCGTCCTGCGTCCACCGGTCGAATGGATGGTTGTGACACTGGGCACATTGAATCCGCATCCCCATGAAGATTTGAGCGACGTTCTCTGCCACTTTGAGCTGGTCACGTTCGATTTCATAGAAGTTCGTCTGCGGAGTAGTAAAGGTTCCGCCGCTTGACGAGAGGATTTCGCGAACCATGGCGTCCATGGGGACGTTGTTCGCGATCTGTTCAACAAGCCATTGATAGTAGAGGAAGATCGACTTTTGTGAGACCTGATTGTTGGATCGCATCATGAGCCACTCAGCCCATTTTGAAACCCAAACTTCGGTGAACTCTTTGCGGTCGAGAAGTTCGTCAATCTTGCGAGCACGTTTGTCCGGAGCTGAGTCTGCGACGAACGCTGTGTATTCTTCGTACGTTGGAGTCAGACCGATCAGGTCGATAGAGACGCGTCTGAGAAACTCTTCGTCTGAGCAGAGTTCGGAAGGATGCAGGCGAAGCTTCTTCAGCTTTTGGGCGACAAGAACGTCGATTTCGTTCGCGGGAGTTTCTGGTTGTTCTTCGTACTGGAGCCCTTTGGGAAGCGATAGGAATTGAGATCCGACAGTGTGAACGTCGAATCGGGCCATGACGAATCCTTCGCCACGTTCGCCAGCTGTCACAAGCCCCTGTTCATCAACTGCGATCGCGGTTTCATTGCTAGTTGTGAACGCAGCAAGGCTGGTGACATCGCGAACGGTTCCATCTGAATAAGTTGCGATGACAACTGTTCGCTGTGATTCGCCCGTTCCATCAAGGACAGCTTGCTTCGGGTACATTTCGATGGATGTACACGTTGCTTGATCAGCGGGATCGGTGGGCGTGCCGTTGGCGACCCATTCAACGATCGTCTGGCAGATCTTGGAATCGAGATCGAAGCGTTTTCCTCCGGTATGAGGAACGACACCGGCCCCTTTCTCAACCAGTAAACTGGCTTCTGGGATCGCGAGGTTGACTCGACGGCCAGGTTGCTCACGAGTGATTCGGAAATGATCTCCAGCTGGATCGTAGCCGAAGAGTGAAAGATTGAATCCATCTTTTCCGCGAGCAGCACCATGACAGCTTCCGGTGTTGCATCCAGATTTCGTTAAAGCAGGCATCACGTCCAATTTAAAACTCACTGGGCGATCATCGCCCGCACGAGCCACTTTGACCGGCACGGTCACCGACTTCTCACCGACAGAAACCGTCATTTGTGTTTCGCCATCGGCGGCCGGTCGGAAGACATTGTTCTCCTGCGAGACAAGAGAAGCATTTTCGACTTTCCATTGTGCCTGTTCAGTCAGGTCAGCGGTCAGTCCGTTGTCGTAATATCCCTGAACGACGACCGACTGGAAGTCTCGCTTCGTCGTCAGAGAGACGTCTTTCGGAAAAACTCGCAGTTCGACCAGGTTACCGTCTGCCAAAACCAGCGAATTGGTTGCCAGGGACAGAACGGGTACACAGATGATGCTCAGAAGTAGATTTCTCATGGATGATCGTCCGATCGTGACTCCGTCAACGTGGTGGTCGTCTTGGAATAGCGAAGGTGAAATTCTGGGGAATCAGGAAAAGTCGGCGGTGTCAATCGCCTGATTCCGCCTGAGCAGCTTCCGCTTGTTGTCTCTTTTGAAGGCGAAGTTGTTCCAGACGCGATAGTGGCTTCTCAGCAGGAGGGGCTTTCGCGACCTCTGGAGCCGGTTTGGGGGCATCAGGTTTCGGGGGGAGCGGTTTGTCGACGCGGAGGACTCCTGAACCGAGATTGTGCAGGATTGTCGCTCCGTTTTCAGGAACCATGACTCGGCAGAAAACGTTCTTGCTCATGCCCGGCGGAGTCTTTTCCGTGGTCTGAATTTTGAAGTTCAGTTCGGTCGTCTCCGCAGTCATTTCAAGTTTTTCTGCCGTCGCGTTGGCTGGAAGGCCAAGAAGTTCAACAGTGGCTGATCCTGCGAAGTCCTTCTGCTTGTTGACCTTCACTGGGAAGGTCACTTCTTTCCCCTGTTCAACAGCGGACTGAACGAATTCAAAGGTGGCGTATTGATCTTCGACTCGTAGCGGAATGAACTCGGTGCAGAGTTCGATCGCCCCGTTTCCGATGTTGGCGGTACAACGCAGCGAGATCATTGATTCACGAAGAGCAGCATTGCCTGCAGCATTGATCGGAATGGAGGCTTCTGTCTGTCCTTTTGCGATTTTCACCGACCCACTCGAATTGATTCCCGGTGGATTTTGGAGCAATCGCACGCTGATGTCTTCGTCCCAGCCTTCGTCTTTCTCACACTTAACGACGAGATTGAGCGAGCCGCCACGCACAATGGGCACGGGTGGTGCTTCTGCCCAGACTCGGAACGGGGCCTTTTGCGTCACCACAATTGGCAACCGATTCATTCGCTCTTCCCAGACCCGGTTGTTGTTGCGACCGCGGACCATCAAGACGTCCTGATAAAGCGGACCAGTGACAACTCGATCGGGCTGTTTGGGGTCATCGAGGAACGTCTCGATGGATGAAAACTTTCCAGAGAGCGGAGCATTCGCATCGGCGAAGAAGACAACGGACATCGATCCATCATTTCGCCAGCCTTCGGGACACTCCACTCGCACACCTTCCGGAAGGTCTGCACTGCGGAAATTGACCGCTCCTCCGATATCTTTGCGTTGAACATTTGCGACGATTCCGGATCCCGCTCCCTGAGGAATGATGATCTGGTGTTGAACGTATCGAGCGAATTCGGTGGGGCTGGCTTGCAGCGATGGTTCGATCGGGCTGATCTCGATCCGATAGGTGAAATCTGCCTGCCCGCGACGCAAATGGTCGTACACGCCGACGGAATATTCTCCGTCTTCGGGTGCTTTGAACCGGACGTAACTGTCGGGCCCACGGCTGTCGTCGTTTGAGACAACGCCTTTGCCTGTTTCCGTGTTCACGACAGTCACCACGGGATCGAGACCGGAACGCAGTCGACGGGCATAAACTTCGATATCGAACTGCTGATCTTTCTTTGCAGTGAACTTGAAGTAGTCGATGTCTCCCGGTTCAGAGATCACGCCGTTCGCAGCTCCTGGAGCAGCACAAGCAGTGGCCGCCTTGCGGTCGTTGTTTGGCTCCGCTTCGGTCGTGTTATCGAGGGAACTGAGTTGGAATGGCTGCAGCGATGGAGCGAGGCCGAATTCATCGCGGACCTCAAGTCCGAATCGTTCAATCTTTGGATCGCTGGGGAGAGTGACGTCCTGAGTAATCGGCCCGAGTGGGTCACCGAGGAAGGTGACCGTCAATGTTTCCCCCGGTTTGCCTCCGGAAGGAATGACTGCGGTCGGTCGCGGGAAATTCCCGATGCTCAAGACGTAATCTGCTCGACCATCTCCGTTGTAGGAGGAGTCGCGAACTTGAATGATGTACCGTCCGTCGCGAGGGGCGATCGCCGACACGACAGCGTCATTGAGAACAAGCGGAGCATCGTCGTTCACTGCAATTTCGAACCGGTCCTCGTCAATGATCGCGAGATACGGATCGAAGTAGTTAATGCCAGTTGAGGCACCGATGCGTGTCCCGAAGACTTCCGCACTGATCCGTTCACCCTGCTTTGCATTAATCACGAAGTAATCGACGTCTTCGCGGTCGATACGGCCTACCACGCTGGAGTTGAGGGTGACTTCCTGAGGAGTCGCGAAGTCCGTGTTGGGTTCTTTTTCGCTGAGGACTTCGAACGGGCTGATGACGAAATTCTGCAGATCAGAAAGTCCGGTGCGCGTTCGGATTCGCATTCTCTGCGTTCCCAAACGGCAATCCTCAGCAACTTTCAGGCGGATGAGGACCTTACGGTTCTTTTCTTTATCGTCTTCAGGGTGTTCGATCGAAAGTACTTCGAGGCCGTCATCGTAGAGCAGCAGTTCTTCTGCGTCTTCAAGGTTTGAACCGCTCAACGTGATCGTCAGCTCCTGGCCGCGAGTTCCAGCTCGCGGAGAAACGTCGGTGAATCGAGGAGCGGCGGCAAAAAGTGATTGCGAGCAGACGAGGAAAGCCAGCGAGCACAGAACCCCGAGAATTCGAAATTGTGTCGCTCTCGCTGGTGCAGTCGCGGAGACCGTTTGAAGTTGATTTCGTCCCGTGTACTCGTGCGTGATTGCAAACACCATTTCGAAAAATGCTCTAAGGCATCGCATAATTTCTCCTTGTGGACACATGTCAACAGGGTGGGCGTTGTGTGTGGTCAATGAGACGGATTGCGTCGACACTTTCGAGAACTCAACAAGCAACGCAAAGCCGCCGTGACGTTGACCACTCTCAGAGTCATTCCCTTCGCAGAGAAATCGGGCTAAGCCAGCAGGTCCTGAACAACCGAACCGCCATCGACGATTTCGATCGGTCGGTCACCAGGAGCCATCAGTTCTTTATCTGCCACGATTCCAAGCGCGTGGTAGACAGTCGTGAACAGGTCTTCGACGCTCACTTCGTTTTCTTCGGGCTCGCTCGCGGTCGCATTCGATGATCCGTAAACGTGACCACGCTTAATTCCGCCACCGGCGAGAGCGACACTGAAGACTTTCGGCCAGTGATCCCGGCCAGCGGTGTTGTTGATCTTCGGCGTTCGTCCGAATTCGGAAGAGACCATGACGAGTGTTTCATCGAGAAGGCCACGCTCATCGAGATCAGTAATCAGGCGGGAGAATGCCTGGTCGAAGCTCGGCATTTGACGTCGGAAGTTCGCGACGATGTTGTCGTGATTGTCCCATCCGCCGTAGGTGAGGTTCACCATACGAACTCCAGCTTCGACAAGGCGTCGAGCGAGGAGCATTCTCGCTCCAGCTTGATTACGTCCGTATTCGTCGCGAAGTTTGGCATCTTCTTTCTCGAGATCGAACGCTTCCCGTGCTTCCGGTGACGAGATCAGGTTGTATGCCGATTCGTAGAACGAATCCATGGCGTTGATCTGGTCCGAAGTCTCACGACTCTGGAAGTAAGCATTCACTGCTTCGAGTGCGGATCGTCGATTCGCGAAACGGCTCTCATCAACTCCGCTCGGGAGATTGAGGTCGCGAACTTTGAATCCGCCGGCTGCTGGATCACTTCCGAGTGAGAACGGAGCAAATGCCGAACTCAGATAGCCGCTTCCCGCGTAGACATTTGGCTGATTCGGAACACAAACGTAAGGAGGCAGGTTGTTGCGGCTTCCGTATTGTTGACTGATCACAGAGCCGATAGAGGGGAACTGCAGTGCCGGACTTGGTCGATAACCGGTGAACATATTGTGAGTGCCGCGTTCGTGAGCTGCTTCTCCATGCGACATCGAACGGATCACGCAAAGCTTGTCAGCGATTTGAGCGGTCTTCTGCAGAGTCTCTCCGAACTGAACGCCGTCCAGCTTCGTTTTAATGTTCCGCATTTCCCCACGGTATTCGATCGGAGCATACGGTTTGGGGTCGAACGATTCCTGCTGGGCGAGTCCACCGGGCAGGAAGATGTGGATGATCGATTTCGCAGTGCCTTCGAAGTTGTCGTAATCTTTGAGTTCGGCCTGAGCACGACGGGCGAGAAGTTGAGGGAGAGTCAGTGAAGTTCCGGCAAGCATGCCGATTTGAAGAAAGCCACGACGCGACAGCTGCTGAAAGTGAGCTGGGGCACAACCATGCCCCTTCATCGAATGCTGCGATACGTTGGACATTAACCTCTGCTCCTTGTCCTGTTGGACTCAAGTTTAGGTAGGTGTGACAATTCCATTCCTGATGAAAAAGTGAATGCGGTTTGCACGCTTCTCTTTCACCGACGAACGATCCGTTTCGGGAATGAACTCACAAATTCAGGTGGGCATGGTGAGATTCGGTTGAGAATCTCGGCGGGGGGGAAGTCAACTTGCCAGGTCAGGAGACCTGTAAAGAGAGTGCATCACATTTTCCACGAGCGCTCAGCTTCTCTCTGAAGTTTACCGTAAGTGAGAGAATTTCAATAGTCAATCGAAAACCCCACACTTTACCGAGTCGTTTCCAGCATCCGCAGTATCGTTTTTAACACTACAACCGGAAAAGTGCTTTCAGTTGACGCTGATTGCCCGGTTTGTGACGAGTCAATCTCTCCGGTGTGTCGGATTTTTTCAACACCTCTGACGATTCCGGAATTCCTCACCGCGAGCGTGAGCTAGGTTTCGCCAAGTATTGTCCATCTGCAGAGATCCCGCGCGGGTTTCGTGCATAGAGATTCAATGGAGAGCGATGCATGGCTTCCCCGCCAATATCGAGGCTGAAACGCGAGACATCTCAAGACGATTTTGAGAATCTTAAGCGACTGATTCACGGTCGACTCGTTGACAAACTCGACCTGAACAAACTGGGTGAACTCAAAGGGGATACTCTTCGTCGCGAGATTCGGCTGGTCGTGGAACACCTCTGCGATACCGAAAACCCACTGCTCAACCGCTCAGAACGAGAACGCCTCATCGAGGAAGTTCTTGACGAGACTTTCGGATTTGGTCCGCTTGAGATCCTCATGAAAGAGGAAGGCGTGGCCGACATCATGATCAACGGGCCGAAACACGTCTTCGTCGAAAAAAATGGACGGATCCAACGTTCGCCGGTGACATTTCGCGACAACGATCACTTGCTTCAGATTCTCGACCGAATCGTTTCCCGCGTCGGACGACGAATCGACGAGACGTCTCCGATGTGTGATGCCCGACTTCCGGATGGGTCTCGTTTGAACGCGATCATCCCGCCGCTCGCGCTTGATGGACCTTCGCTGACCATTCGAAAATTCGGTTCGAAGCCACTCGCGCTGGAAGACCTTCTGAACTTCGGAGCCTTCACCCCTGAGATGGTGATGCTCATGGAAGGAGCGATCAAGGCCCGCCTCAACATCATCATCAGTGGTGGTACTGGTTCCGGTAAAACGACACTGCTCAACACGTTATCAAGCTTCATTCAAGGTGATCAGCGAGTCATCACAATCGAAGATGCTGCGGAACTTCAGCTTCAACAAGAACACGTGCTTCGCCTGGAAACTCGTCCTCCAAACATTGAGGGCAAAGGCAAGATTTCCGCGACGGACCTTGTGAAAAACGCCCTGCGTATGCGACCTGACCGAATCATCATCGGGGAATGTCGTGGACCGGAAACGCTCGACATGCTTCAGGCGATGAACACCGGTCACGAAGGGTCAATGACGACCGTGCACGCCAACAACCCACGTGACGCTGTTTCTCGTATTGAAACGATGGTCACCATGGGCGGAACGGAACTCCCGCTCAAAGCGATTCGACATCAGTTCTCCTCAGCGGTCGACCTGATCATTCAGGCCAGCCGTCTGCAGGGTGGTCCGAGAAAGCTGACTTACGTGACCGAGGTTCTGAACATGGAGCAGGACACGATCATCATGCAGGACATCTTCCGCTTCATGCAAGACGGTATCGATTCCGACGGACGTTCGTTCGGTCACTTCGAATCAACAGGAGTTCGACCAGCATTCATGGATCGACTCGAAGCTGCCGGAGTCAGACTGCCAGCGAACCTGTTTGCAGCCCGACGATTGGGGTCCTGACCCACCTGTCATCACTGGCACTCGCCAACATTTCAATTTCATCTTCTGAATTCAATTCGATTGAATAAATGGGGTCCGCCCAATGAATTTCGAAACATTTCTTCCCACGACAATCGACCCGATGACAGCATCCGTGATTGCCTTCATCGGAGTCTTCGGAGCGATCATCTCTGCTCTTTTGCTCATGCAGGGCAACAGCAGCAAAGACATTGAAGATCGACTCGACGTTCTCGCTGGGAAGAAGCGAGCCAAGTCTGATGGCCCTCAAGTCACCCGCGATGCGTTGATGAAAGAAGGGATGGAAGGCATCTCCGGAGCCGCAAACCGGTTCATGGAACGATTCCTCAACATGCGTCTGTTGTTTGTTCAAGCAGACGTTCAGATGAAGCCCGAAGTCTTTCTGATGGTCGTCATGGCGTGCGGCGGTATCGGACTTGGAGCAGGATATCTGTCTCGCATCCCACTCCCGACTTACCCTCTCGTGTTTATCGTCAGTGCGTTGCTGCCCTTCGGGTGGCTGTTGTTCAAACGAAGCCGCCGCTTCAAGAAATTTTCGAAACAGCTTCCCGACGCGATGGAACTTGTTGCTCGAGCGTTGCGTTCAGGACACAGCCTTTCCGCTGCGATGAAAGTGGTTGTCGACGAACTTCCGGACCCGATTTCCAAAGAATTCAACATCGCATACGAGGAACAGAACCTTGGTGTGCCAGTTGAGGAGTCACTCGCTCACCTTTATATCCGCGTTCCGAATATGGACTACAAGTTCTTCGCGATGGCCGTTTCCATTCAACGTCAATCGGGTGGTGACCTCGCAGAAATCCTCGACAAGATCGGACGCATTATTCGCGATCGATTCCGAATTCTTGGCCAAGTTCAGGCACTCACCGGGGAAGGTCGAATCAGCGGTATCGTGCTGATGGCCTTGCCGATCGCACTCTTCTTCGCTGTTTGGAAGCTGAATCCTGAGTACGTCATGCTGCTGTTCACTGACGAACTCGGGCGAAAAATGGTCGCTGTGGCGGTCGTCCTTCAAATTCTGGGGGCCATTGTCATTAAGAAGATTATTTCGATCAAAGTCTGATTCACACGTCTCTCTGAAAACCCTCTCCTTGCGAACTGGTCGACAACGACCTTGTAATAGTGACTTCTGGAGTCTTCCATGGAAATGACCACATTCATCCCTTACGCGGTCTTCGCAGCGGTGATGCTCGGGATCTGGGCAGTCGTCTCTGCATTCTCAAAGAGCGATTCGCGAGTCGCGGAACGCCTGGAAGAATTAAAAGAAGGAAAAAAACGCCGTGCGGACGGTGACAGCATTAAGGAAAGCGGCGTCAGCAGCGCTTTCAAAAAGGCAGCCCCTGCCCTCTCGCGAGTTGTGCAGCCCAAGACCGACCTTGAACAAAACAATTTGAAGGTGAAACTGGCCAACGCCGGGTTTTCTTCACCGAATGCTCCAACGCTTTACCTGGCCATTAAAGTTGCCTGCCTGGCTCTTGGAATTTTCTTCGGTGGTGGTCTAGGCTTCCTGACAATGGGATTGTCGACTGATGCGATGCTCGTTTTGATCGCTTTCGGTGGACTCGGGCTGTTTCTGCCCGGCGTCTTCTTGACGCTCCTCGCATACTCCCGCAAACAGAAGATTTTCCTCAGCCTCCCAGATGCTCTGGACCTTTTGGTCGTTTGTGTGGAAGCCGGACTTGGTCTGGATGCAGCCATGAGACGCGTCGCTGAAGAGTTGGGAGATGCTTCTCCAGAGATCTGCACAGAGTTCAATCACTGCAACAAGCAACTTCAACTCGGCCGAAATCGACGCGAAGTTCTACACGATCTTGGAATTCGAACCGGAGTCGACGACGTCAAGGCTCTCGCTGCGATTCTGATTCAGGCTGACAAGTTCGGTTCTTCGATCGCACAGGCATTGCGTGTGCAGTCAGACAGCATGCGAATCAAGCGAAGCCAGCTGGCTGAAGAGAAAGCAGCTGCGACCGCTGTGAAAATGATCTTCCCGCTCGTGCTGTTCATTTTCCCCGGGATTTTCGTGGTGCTCGTCGGCCCGGCCGCCATCATGATGATTCGAGAGCTTCTCACTCAGTAAATCCGAATCTCAAACGCGTCGCATCAGAATTGCAAAACGTCGACACACTCAAAGCTGGAACGGTCAAATTTGGCAAAGTGTGCAAGGAATTGAATTTCCTTCCGTTCAAAAATCGTGACTCAGTCACACCCGAGAAAGTTTGACACTCGTCCCAAGATGTGAATTCAGGTGAGTGGCCTCACCTACGACAATCGATTCATCTCCGCAGCCATGCTTTGGTTCACCTCGACCGAAGCATGGCTCTTCTCTTTGCGCAACCGCTCAACTCGCCCGACAATTGCCTGATTGTCAAAGCCTGTTATCCTTCCTGAACAGACACGTTTGTTCCAGGTGGGAACGAATTCGATCTGCCACCGTTTGATCACGAGCGATTGATTTGATTCCGCTCGAATTGCGGTCATCTTTGGAGTGAAAATCGCGAATCAGTTCGGCGTGCAACTTGCATGTTGAGCCAGCGACACCGTCGTTCGTGATTTCTGAGATGAATCTGTTATTGTGCGGTGGTGATTTTGATAAACTGCCATGACGAATGATGCACTTTGAGTCCACAACGCATCGAACAGTCAACATATCAAACTGATACTATGAGTCCAGTTGCAAGTCGTGGCATCGGGAGAGAACAGGAAACTGTGATGAATCGGAATTTGCTGATCGTTGCGTTGGTCGGTTTGATCAGCTCGAACCTGACATCTCCAACATTTGCTCAGTCCGGGCGCGAATTAAACTGGGCTGAGAAAATGCTGTCCGACCTCAAGGTCGACTTCGGAACGGTTGCACGCGGTGCTGAAACGCGACATGTCATCGAAGTCACCAATCTGTACGAAGAAGACGTTCACATCGTCAACGTTGGAACAACTTGCGGCTGCACTGCTGCGAAGCCCAACAAGTCTCTCCTGAAAACACGAGACGTGGCTGAAATTGACGTCGAAATGGACACCGTCAAATTCATGCACCGCAAGGACTCGAACGTCGATATCACTCTTGAGTTCCGCGGAGCAAAAGGGACTGCTCAAAAGACAGTGCGTGTTCCGATCACAGCCTACATTCGCTCCGATGTTGTCCTCACTCCGGGCAATGCAGATTTCGGAGCAGTCGACTATCAACTCGGCGCTGAACGCAAAGTCAAAGTCGCCTACGCCGGTCGAAGCGACTGGGCGATCAAGGACGTCAAAGTCGATGACGAGAACCTGAAGGTTGAACTCAACGAAATCGTGCGCACCGCTGGCCGGGTCGAATACGAACTCACTATTCAGTTGGACAAAACCGCCCCACTCGGGGACTTTCAGGACCGTATCCTGTTGGTTACTGACGACAAGAGCTCTCCAGAAGTCCCGCTTCTGGTATCCGGACGGGTCTCTCCCGACATCGAAATCGTTCCCAGCCATTTTGATCTGGGAAGCCTGACTCCCGGCCAAACCAAGCCTTTCAACGTTGTGGTCAAAGGGCGTCGTCCGTTCGTCATCGAGAGCATCGAGTGCGATGGGCATCCTGACTGTTTTGAGATCAAACCAGTCACCGATACCCCCAAAACTGTGCACGTTGTTCCATTCCGAGTGAAGGTCCCGGATGAACCCGGAAACTTCGCCGAGACATTCACTGTCAACGTCGCAGGCCGAGAACTCCCTCTCACTTTCGAGGCCGATGGAGTGATTCAAAGCGGTAGTTAATCGACCGTGATGGTCGCTCACCAATTGCGAATGCCAGCATTTACACATTAATGCAGCAATTGCTCAATCAACTGAGCGAAACAGGTTTCGAGAAAATTTCAGAACGCTTTCCCCGCGACATTGTTTGCAGGGAAAGCGTTCTTCTTTTAGCTCTAGCCAGCTTCTCGATTCGAAAGAATCTTGCTTAACTCAGCAGCGACCAGTTGGACCTGCTCGATTCCGATTCGCATCAGAAAACGAGAGTTCCGGCCATAACTCTTGGAGCCGCAAACGAAGAAATTTGGCTCCGGGGAACGCAGAACATCAATACCGTGCGATGCTTGAGTAAGGCAGTCCGCCGAAGTCTCCCCCATCAGGGCAGCAGCCAGCTTCATTGGTCCAAACGATGCGTAACATTCATGGACTTGGAGTTCCTGACACATCGACCGATCCGGTTGATTGCCGACGTTCCCGAGAATCCGGTCGACTTCGATTTCTGCCTTTTCATGACTCTCAACGTTCGTAAGAGTGACCGACAGCGGAAATTTGACGCCGCTTCTAATTTCTTCGACGACGTATCCTGACATCCATGTGACGGGACTGTCGTTCGCGACGGACAGACTGTTCGCCCGCTCAGCGAGCGAATCTCGACCAATCAAAGAATCATTTTCGATCCGGGGAATCGGGGCCGAAGCACTTCGACGAGTCACCCACACGATCTGAGTCCTTGTGCTTGATTTCGCCAACTCTGACAGATTGACGACGTTCGTCGCTGCGGTATACCCAGCACCGACAATCAGCGTCTTCTGGTCTTGATACTCGGATCGGTCAACGCCCTGAATGTCAGGAATGTCGTAGCGAATCCTCTCGGAGAATCTTTGTTCTCCCAAGCACGGGATGCCACCACTCCCGAGCCAGTTGTGATTCCCGAAGGTGCCGGTACAGTCGATGACCGCATCCGCCAACACGATCGAATCTTCGTCCCCGGCTTTAACAAACAACCGAAACGGCGCCGCTTGTCGCTGTTCATTTCCAATGAAATCTGATTTGAGCAACCCGTCACGGCTTACGTGCACGACCTTCGAGTGCTCTTGAATACGCCCGAAAGGTCTCAGCGATTTCGCAAGCGGAACAAGTATTTGCTCGACGAAATCTCTACCGGTCAGCAGAGCGTTTTCGGATGGAACGGGATGCCCCTTTTCACTCAGTAAGCGACATGCCTCTAAAGAGAGATTCATCGAAAGCGGGCTGAAGAGTTGCACGTGCCCCCATTTCTGCACGTTGTCAGCAATCGCCCCTCGTTCAAAGAGAACGAATTCAAGCCCGGACTGAGCACAGGCTACCGCCGCTTCCAGTCCCACTGGTCCGCCCCCCAGAATCGCGACCTGCACTCTCTTCCCTGAATCCATGAAAATCTCCCGTTCGTCGCGATCAACCTGCCTCTGCGCCCCAGTATTCACACCCGGCCAGGTCATTCTGTCTGAGGATTATGTTCTTTCAGTGAAACACTTTACTCCTTTGTGATTTCATGCAAAGTGGTCTGGATTCTGTTCCGCTGAAAATGATATCTTTCACCATCTTGGAAAATTGAGACAGGGGCCGATTTTCACTCGCGGGCCACAAAATCATCGAAGGAGTTGATGATGCGGAGTTTCACTGGATGGCAGGCGATGCTTGGGCTGATCGTGCTGATTTCGTTCGCCGGTTGCGGAAAAGACAAAAAAACAGATCAGGCGAACGAGCCAGAACGCTCGTGGGACGCTAAAACTCCGGTGGCGTCCGAGCAAGACTCCGTCAAATCCTCCGAATATCTGTCCGCTGATCAAAGCCTGCAAGTCGGGGAGCGATTCCCGCTTCGCAAACGAGTTGAACAGGAGTTGCTGCAGGATTCTCTTTCAGGTCCGTCGCAACAAGTCGTCAGCAATCTCGATGTGCGATTCGTGTTCACAGTTGAAGATCGAGTCGACAAGCGAACGAAGCTTCGAGTTGACTACGACCGAATTCTGTTCAGTCAGCGCGTTGGAGAGGATTCCGTCGACTTTGATTCGGATCAGCCACCTGAAGAGTTGTCGCCGACATTGCAGGCGTTTCTGAATATGAGTCAGTCTGGGTTTACCTGTTGGCTCGATGAAGACTTGCGAATTGCTTCCGTCGAGCAATTTGATCAATTTGTCGCATCAGTGCTGCATGGCATCCCGGAAGAGTTTCACGCCGATGTCGTTCTCGAAGTGGAAACCGCTTCCGGCGATTCCGGGCTGGCAGATTTCATCGGTGAAGCCATCGGCCAGTTGCCCCGCAATCCTCGCTATCGTGCTGGGGATCAATGGGAACGCTCGTTCACGCTCACTCGACCGATTCCAATGCACTCATTGAACGTCTATACGTTGAAGAGGATCGAATCAGGAGTGGCAGTCGTCGACATTCGCGGAAAGGTCACGCCGTCGACAACTCCCGTTGCGGTCGATGAAGAAACTGGAGTGCGAATTACAGTGACCGGCGGCGAAACGGTCGGAAGCTCAGAAATCGACACCGACAACGGCCTTCCCCGTCGCAGCGAGACGCTTCAGAAAATTGATATGGTTGTCACTCTGGAGGGAGCCCTGCAGTTCAATCAGCGAAAGAGCATCCGGACACGCGTCGAAGCTTTTCGCGAAATGGATGGCACTAGCGCTCCGGTTCAAATCGGAGAATCGAACCCGCTCCGCGAAGTGAACCCCAAGGTCAGCTCTCATCCGCTCTCGACGATTACCGAGTAGTCTCTCTCTGAATTCGCTCAGCGACACTGCATTCGCTATTCTGTGACCACATTCGTATCAGGTTTGCAGCGTTCGGCTTCGTGCCCCTCGTGATTCACCCGGTGTATGGCTCACCGAGAAGAGTCGAGCAAGCTGCTGTTGCTTGAGCGGATTGGCGAGATCGAGTTTGAGAAATGTCTGGATTGCCCCGAAAACAAAATTCGGGCGAGATTCAGCACGTCGGTGGGGATTGATTGTCGAATGCGACAACTCGTGGTTATTTTCGTTCTGCTCCTGGGGATTACGATCTTCGGGACGGTCGGTATTCACGCGCTCTCCGATTCGACTTGGCTGGAAGCTGCTTATCTGGCAGTGATTACTCTGACGACTGTCGGGTCGCGTGATGTTCCGCGAACTCCGGAAGGCATGGTCTTCATCATTATTTACATGATGGTTGGGATTGGAATCTTCACCTACAGTGCCTTTCAGCTCGGACAAATCATTGTCAATGCAGACATCCGCACGCTCCTGGAGAAGAGAAGAATGCATCAGCAACTCGAAGCTCTCAACGACCATTTCATCGTGTGTGGAATGGGACGGATGGGGACAGCCATTTGCGAGCATTTGGAAGCGAAGCGAAAACCGTTCGTGGTCATCGATCGCGATTTGCAGCGACTCGAAGAAATCTGCAAGGAATCACGCTGGCTTTATGTGCACGGGGACGCAACAGACGACTCTGTGCTTCAGGAAGCTGGAGTCTCCCGCGCCACATCGATGGCCACAGTTTTGCCCACAGATGCAGACAACGTATACGTCGTGCTGTCCGCTCGACTGCTTTGCAGTTCCATCCAGATCGTTGCACGAGCCAGTGAGGAGGGTGCAGTCCTGAAGCTGCAGCGTGCTGGAGCGACTCGGGTGATTAGCCCGTTCAGCAGCGGCGCAATGAAGATGGCTCGCTTCATGCTGAGCCCGAGCATCGAAGATTTTCTTGAAGTCACGCACGGTTCCGAGAACGATCTGGAGCTCGCTGAGGTGCAGATTCAGGAAGACAGTCCCTACATCGATCGACAGCTCTCGCAGACGGATCTTCGTGAAAAAGGGATCATGGTCATCGGTATTCGTCGCCAGTCCGGGCAGCATATCATCGCACCGGAAGGGACAGTCAAAATCGAACAAGGCGACAGCTTATTCGCCTTCGGAACTCAAGTCGCAGTCACCGCATTGGCGAGCCAGGCCGAGTAACTCAGCCAAGCTGAGATCGTTCAGGCCAGGGAGCGCAATCGCGTGTCAAAGAACACACAGCGGATCACCTCAACGAAAACAGCACTCATCGAAAGCATGTTTCGACAAGTGCTGTGAATAAACTATGAGATTCTAGAGCAAGTTGCTCTTTCCGGTGCACTCGCTTGCACTGTTTCACAAGTGAAAAGGCTGTGCTTGCTTGTGCGGGACCGTGCGAAAAAATCAGAAAATGCTCTAACCACGCAGTGGATTGCGTTTGCGATCGGTTTCTTTCAGCCAGATTTTTCGCAGGCGAAGCGAATCGGGAGTGACTTCGAGGTACTCATCTGCCTCGATGTACTCCAGTGCCATTTCGAGGGACATTGCTCGCGGAGGTTCAAGGACGATGTTGTCGTCGGAACCGGACGCTCGAACGTTAGTCAACTTCTTCTCGCGGACCGGATTCACAACGAGATCGTTGTCGCGTGAATTTTCTCCGACGATCATTCCTTCGTAAACATCCGTTCCGGGGGCGATCAACAGATCGGCGCGTTCGCTCAGTTTCCACAGAGCGTAAGCTGTCGCTTTGCCCTGAATTTGGGAGATCAGCACGCCGTTCTTCCGTCGAGGAATCTCACCTTCGAGTTCTGCGTAGCACTCAAAGCGATGGTTCATGACCGCTTCACCCTTGGAAGCGTTCAGCAGTCGTGTTCGGAGTCCAATCAGTCCACGGGCGGGAATGAGGAATTGCACGTGTGAATGCGTTCCCGTTCCGGCTTTCAACTCCTGGAGTTGACCTTTCCGGGCTGAGACGATTTCGATCACGGTTCCGACATCGGTTGATGGGACTTCGATCTCGAGAATTTCAAAAGGCTCTTGCCATTTTCCGTCGACCTGACGACGAATGACTTCCGGTTTTCCGACGGAAAGTTCGTACCCTTCGCGTCGCATTGTTTCGATCAGAATCGACAGGTGCAGCAACCCTCGTCCCGAGACCTTGAAGGCCTCTTTCGCATCTGCTTCTTCCACGCGGAGGGCAACATTCGATTCGAGTTCGCGCTGAAGTCGATCTCGCAGGTGGCGGCTTGTCAGAAACTTCCCGCTCTTCCCGGAGAATGGCGAAGAGTTGATCGTGAAGACCATCGACAGGGTCGGTTCGTCGACAGAAGTCCGAGGAAGCGCCACCGGATTATCGACCGAAGCGATGGTGTCGCCGATTTCGGCATTGGCGAGACCGGTGAGGGCGACAATGTCCCCTGCCCCAGCTTCGTCTGTTTTGGCTCGTCCGAGCTTGTCGAAGATTTCAACACCTTCGATGGACGACTTCACGACATTCCCACCCGCTTTCATGAGCGCGACATTCATGCCGGGACGGACGACGCCATTTGTGACTCGACCGATGCAGATTCGTCCGACGAATTCGGACCACTGAATCGACGTCACCGCCATTTGCAGTGGAGCTTCGACATTCGCCACAGGACCGGGAACGTGTTCCAGAATGAGGTCGAGCAGCGGAAGAATGTTTCCGTCACGGGCTTCCGAGTCGTGTGATGCGAATCCTGCACGACCACTCGCGTAGATGTAAGGAATTTCGAGCGAATCTTCGGCGCCGAGTTCTTCCATCAAGTGGACGGTTTCCAGAAGAACGTCATCGGGGCGGCAATCCGGGCGATCGATTTTGTTGATCACGATGATCGGGCGCAGTCCGACTTCGAGAGCCTTTGTGAGCACGAATCGTGTTTGTGGTCGTGGGCCTTCGAATGCATCAACGAGAATCAATGCACCGTCAGCCATGCGGAGAACACGCTCGACTTCCCCACCGAAATCGGCGTGGCCGGGTGTATCGATCACGTTGATCTTCACTCCCTTGTAGGGAATGGCAATGTTCTTCGAGAGAATTGTGATGCCGCGTTCCCGCTCCAGGTCGTTGGAATCGAGAATACAGTCGCCGACGAGTTGCGAGTCGCGGAACTGTCCGCCTTGTCGCAGCAATGAGTCGACAAGCGTCGTTTTTCCGTGGTCGACGTGGGCAATGATCGCGATGTTGCGAATGTCCGTTCTTCGCATGGAGGAATCACCGGAAATTGTAGGAGCAGATGCTTGGAGAGTTGATTCAGTCACGTTCGTGTTGCCCTTTGGGTTCCAAACCGTGTTCGGGGAGTAAGCCTGGTACGGGAATTCGGGTGCAGTTGATACAAAACAAGCAGCGGAATCCGTGAGCGAGTGTTGAGTCACGCTTGGGGTGCGTCAAACTCAATTCCGGAAGCAATCTTTGTTGTGATCGGAACGTGCGCGCAATCTCGTTCCAACGAAAGCGTGGAATACTAAACAAAGTCATCTTCGGGAAGGAGGTTAAGAAGGCAATTCTGAGGAAATATTTTGAATACTTGTGCTCAATTCGCCCTTTCCTAGACTGCACTTGTGAAGTTTTTGTACAGATTTCGACTAGTGACCAGCGAACTCGACAGGCAACTGCCTCAGTGAGACTTTGAGAATGACGACTGACTTCGCGATCATTATGCTTGGGCTTTGCCTCGTCATTGCGGGATTTGGTCGTTATTTGCCACGTTTGGGGTTCTCCCGAAACGCGGGCGCAGTGACGCTTCTGATCACATCAATGATTGCTTTTGCCAGTTTGTCGATGGCCGTTGGATTCTCACTGATCCTCCCGGCGTCATCAGAGAGCACGTCCTTCTTATCTGTATTTTTTGATGGATGGTGGCTCCGCGATCGTGTTTCCATTCTCTCGCTGTTCGGACTCGCGGGGGGCATCGTGACCATTGCCTGTGCCCATTCCATTGAAGTTGGCCGCAGTCAATTCCCGAAGCGTTCAGAAGTCGGTTCTTTGACGCTGCTGTGGGCGCTTGCTTCGATCAGCGTGATGACGGATCACGTCGTGCTGCAATGGGCGTTGTTCAGCGCAGCTTGTTGGCTTTCAGTGTGGCAATGCACACGGATGTCAGGATTCTTCTCAAACAGAGCCTGGAAACAGGTGCTCATTCTTCTCGGGCTGGCAGACATTCTGGCGATGACCGGACTTCAGGGAATGTCGTTCATCTGGGCGATCGGATCGTTCTCCGACCTGCAGGCTGTGACAGAACTTGTTTCGCAGGATGCGTTTCAACGGGCGGTTTTGGCAGTTTCAGCGATCTGGCTCGGGCTTTCATTTTTGATTCGGTTGGGAGGTTTCCCTTTTCTGATTTGGAACGGATTGGCTCGGGGAAGCCTGTCGTCGTCGCTGGTAGTGTTGATGTTCCCCGCGCTGTTGACTGTGTCGCAGATATTCCGCTGGCACCTGATCCTCGCGATTGATTCATCATCTCGAACCATGCTGGGAGGGCTATTGGTGCTCTTCGCGCTCGTTCATGCGGCAGCCTCAATTTTTCAAGCCGAAGCACAGCGAGCATTTCGAGTCAGTCTGGCGCTTGTCAGTCTTGTTGCGGCTGGAACTCTGTTCGAGGTGACCGCTTCGCCCATCAGTCTGTTGTTCGCAGTGGCATGCCTGATGTTGCCGACCGCGATTCTCGTCTTCCCAGTTCCGCCAGATGTTCGGCGACTCGCTGCAGCAGCAATTCTTCTCTCAGGCATTTTCGGGTCTTGTCATGCCGTCGAGCAGCTCATCACCGTCGCATCTGATCCCGCAACCGGAACTCCGATCATTCTTCCGGTTCTGTTTGCAGTTGCATACGCCCTCTGTGCTGCCAGCCTGTTTGCTGGGATACTGTCACCCAAAATGGATCAACACGAGAGACAACCCTCGAAGAGTGAGATCTGTCTCTCGGCAGTCATTTGGTTGGTTTTATCGAACTTGCTCATCAACACTTTAATAAGCCCGGAGCGGTCTGTTGGATCAGGTTTGGGGACGACTGTCTGGTTGGCCGCAGTCGCAGGCATTCTGGGAATCGTCTGGAACTGCCGGCAGAACTTAGCATTCTCTGAGTCGCTCACTGAGAGTACTTTGGTGAAGCTTCTCAACAACGATTTCAACGTCGCAAAGCTTCTCGAACGAGCGGCCTTTGAACCACTGCAACAGGTGTCGACACACTTTCAATCCAACCTCAGCCATCTTCTGCTCGCCATTCCCGGAAGAATCTTCAACGGGCTCTGCGATGACGTGAGATTGGTCGACGAGTCTCGACACCAAGCTTCAACAGAAGAAGACACATCGAGTCGTAACGGCCTGTTCACCACTTTCCTGTTAGCGATTATCGTGATGATCGCGGCAATCTGGGCGGCAGCTTAACTACGAATGAGTGTGTTGAGCTGGCGATAGAATTATTGGTGGAGTGCCATTTCTTCCAACGCTTCGATTCGTCCCTGATAGAGCTCGCGAATGTCCGAAAGGCCGTATCGAATCATGGCCAGACGCTCCATTCCCAGCCCCCATGCCATCACGGGATGCTTGCAGCCAAGCGGTTCGGTCACTTCCGGACGGAAGATTCCTGATCCACCCATTTCGATCCATTTCCCTCGGCTTTCGAGGTAAACAACAACGTCCACGCTCGGCTCGGTGTATGGATAGAAGGCGGGTTTGAATTTGACCTGTTGGAAACCCATCTTCTTGTAGAAGGTTTCCAGAGTTCCCAGCAACGTTGCCAGCGAAGCATTTTTGTCGATGACGATTCCGTCGACCTGATGGAAGACCGGGAGATGCTTATAGCTCATCGTCTCGTTCCGGCAGACCCAGCCCACGCAGAATGTTTTCAGTGGTGGATCGGGATGTCGAGCCAACGCTCGAATCGTCGAAGCAGTGGTGTGTGTTCGCAACACGACTTGTTTTGCACGCTCCGGCGACCAGCGATATCCCCACCCTTCCGAACCGGTATCTCCTCCATCTTCGTGAGCATGTCGGACACGATCGACGAGTTCGGTATCCTCCGGCAAGTCTGTTGTCGCCGGATTGGCCATATAGAAGGTGTCCTGCATATCTCGAGCAGGATGATCTTGCGGCTGGAAGAGTGCGTCGAAGTTCCAGAACGACGACTCCACCATCGGAGAGACCACTTCCGTGAATCCCATTTCCAAATAGGCCCGTCGGGTTTGCTCAATGATCTTGCGAAGTGGATGCACTTTGGCCGGACGGACTGTCTCCGCAGACAGAGTCACGTCGTAAGGCCGCAGCGTGATTTCCTTCCAGGCACCGCTTCGAATGTCGTCTGCCGAGAGTAGATTTCGTTCCTTCTTTACGGAAATCTCACCCGACTCGAGAAGCTTTCGCCCTTCCGCTGTCAGCGAGACCGTTCTTCGGTTGCGGGATTTGATTTTTGCAAGCTCGTTTCGCTTGCCAAGCAGTTGCTTGATACGGTCCGCATCGGAAGCGTTTTCGAGCGATGTAGGTTGGCCAGCCGCTTCGAGAATCACGACTTCGTCGACATCCTTTTCACCTTCGCCTGCCTTCCGGCCTGAGTCAGTGATCCGGACTCCCTGCTTATCGCGTTCAATCCAGCCTCGTGCTGTTCCCCAGCGAAAGACGTCGTTCACGGCAATTCCGGCCTGGTTGGCCGCTTTCGCGAAGTCGCCGGTTCCGAGTTCTCCATTCGATTCGAGAAGGAGTGTCAGCGCTTTTCGCTCAGGCAATCCTTCACTCACAAGTGAGACCGCTTCAGCAGAGGGAATGAGCTCATCAAACGACTCTTCGCGGATCGTCGCACAGCCTTGATTGGCGGCTTCCTGAATCGAAACAAGCACGCGCGACTGATCAGATTTGAGTGCCGCTGCAAGTTCGTTGAGACCGATCTCCTGATGATTGGCCAACGTTTCCCAGACGGAGTACGAAAATTCGTCGAGTTGCAGTGTCTCAGCCATGATTCCTGTTCGTTGCCGCTATCTATTGACCGGTGAGGGTAAGAATGTGGGAACTGTAGCAGGAAACTGACTAAGTGGAACAGTGCGGCTCCGGGAGGCCGTTTTCCCAGATTGCGAAGATGGAGAAGCAGCCTGAAGTTGAGGACGGCAGATGTGAGCCTATTCGGTCAGAGAATCGGCGTCTGAGGCTTCTTCCGTGGTCTTTGTCTGCAGTCTCAGAAAGCGATCGCGCAGCCCCTCCATCCGCTTCCGATTCACGCCAAGATCGGAACGACCGACGCGTGAAGCAGATCGAAAATGGATGAGCTTGGCTTCTTCGTCAATCAGAAACTCGACATCGTCGACGAACCGAAACAGAAAACTCTTGACCTCAGCGTGAATGTAAGTCTCCGTCGACTCGACGATCTTCGTTCGCGGAAGTTCCTCGAGAATAGTGACCAGATTGGACTTCGCTTCTGCGGCAGTCCCGGAATATTCCCACGGAGACATCTTGTGTTCATCGGAATCGGTTTGAGTGAGAACACAATTCGGCGAATCCGGAGCTGGAGCGAGTTTTCCATCGACGACGCCGAGATGATCAGGACGTTTTGCTGTCATGCTGAGATATGCCAATCCGATGACCGGGAGAGCAATAGCAATGATCGCGATGCGCACGGTCCGTTTCTTCACGGTTTTCTTTTCCAGTGATTTGAGTGGGCTAACAGTACGCAGTTTTAGGCGTTTGATCGACCGAATCAATCTGCGAGGCCGAAAATACTCTCGCGAATCAGCTGCTGCAACCAAAGTTCCAACGGCGAGCAAACACCTCTCGCTAAGCCATCCTCTGTCTGCGCTTGATCTCAGCTGGCAAATTGTCGAGAGTCCGACCAAACCTGACAGCCTGTTTTCATCAGGTTGAAATTTACGTGATGGTTGTGAAATTCAAGTCGAGTAGATGATGTCTCAAGATTCACCGTGGTTGAAACGAAACTGGGTTGCTCATACGCAGTTGATGCTGGACTCTTATGAGCGCTATCTCAAGAAGGAACTCATCCCGCGTGAGGGAAGCCAACTGGATCAGGCGAAAGAGTTGTTCCTGTCACCCTTTGTTGTCGTTTCACACGACTATCGTCCCGATCCCGTGCTCAACTACGGAAATCAGGTCGCCCTTGAGCTATGGGATATGGATGTCGCGACACTCTGCAAGACCCCGTCGAGGATGACTGCTGAACCGGTGCATCGCGATGAACGCAAGCGATTGCTCAAACGCACGACGGAAAACGGCTTCGTCGATGACTATTCAGGAATCCGCATCAGCCAGAATGGTCGCCGCTTTCTTATTCGTCAGGCGGTGGTCTGGAATCTCATCGACTTCAAGAACAACTACCGCGGACAAGCAGCCACTTTCTCTGACTGGGAGTGGCTTGATGAGACCGAAACAGCCACGACAGAATGAACAGATTGCCGAGGACGAAATCGATTCGACTTCAGCAATTTTGTAGATCATCTGCCATTTCAAAGAACTACTTCGGTTTGGCGAAAGACTCTACAGCTGAGTGTCTCGGTAGTACTTCGTCGTGTGCGTCAGGCCGGTTTTCAGATCGACTTGCGGTGCCCACTTGAGCAGGGCTTTCGCTCGCGAGATATCAGGGCAACGGCGTTTCGGATCATCTTTGGGAAGCGGGTCAAAGCGAATCTTGGACTTCGATCCGGTGATCTCGAGGATCGTTTCCGCGAGTTCGACCATGGTGTTTTCGACGGGATTCCCCAGGTTGATCGGGCCAACCTGCTCGTCCTGTTTCATCATCCGAATAAAGCCGTCGATGAGGTCGGAGACATAGCAAAATGAGCGTGTTTGCTTTCCGTCGCCGTAGACGGTCAGCTCTTCTCCGCGAAGTGCCTGCATAATGAAGTTGGACACAACACGTCCATCGTCCGGAGCCATGCGAGGTCCATAAGTGTTGAAGATTCGCACGATGCGAACTTCCATGTTATGGGCCAGGTGGTAGTTCATGCATAGCGACTCAGCGACGCGTTTCCCTTCGTCGTAACAGCTGCGCGGGCCAATCGGATTGACGCTGCCCCAATAGTCTTCTGTCTGCGGGTGAACTTCCGGATCGCCATAAACTTCGGACGTCGATGTGTGCAGAATTCTGGCTCCGCAGCGTTTCGCCAGCCCGAGCATATTGACCATGCCGAGAGTCGATGTCTTGATCGTCTTGATCGGATTGTGCTGATACGAAACCGGCGATGCTGGGCACGCGAGGTTGTAGATCTGATCCGCTTCGATGTGAAGAGGGTGCACAATGTCGTGACGGATCACTTCGAAATTCGGGTGGCCGATCAAATGGCGGATGTTCTCTTTTCGCCCGGAAAAGAAATTGTCCACGCAGATGACATCATTGTCTTCGTTGAGCAGCCGTTCACACAGATGACTTCCGAGAAAGCCGCCTCCCCCAGTGACGAGAATCGTCGACACATCACACCTCTTGATAAATTGGACTGTTTTCCAGTGTATCGGATGTGGACGGAAACCACTTCGTCGGATTCACCCCGACGAGACGGGATCGACAACAGCGGGTTCTATTAAATCGATGGTGTGGCCCGTCACGCGATCAATCCCCACAGCGACCGCGTTGTTCTCCACACAATTGATACATTCGATTGCTCAAGAAGATTCCGATCGGTGGTCGAGTGAAGAGCACGGAATTCGAGTGTCGATTCCCTATTCCGAAATCTCATGAATTTCGATACACCACGGCGGTTTCGACCCCATGTTTTCAGAGGTCTCAGCACTGTCGCCAACTTTGCTGGGAAAACGCGAGGTCTGCAGTTTCGAATTCGCATCGTCGAGGCTGCTGGTCACCGGTGATTCAAGTGGTTTGTGATGGCGGAATCTTTTATGTCGTCTGAAACTCATCCGGATTCGGCTTCGATCCCGTCGAGGGCATCCTTGCGGGAGCCGAATGAGTGCCTCAGAGTCTGCCATCTCGCCGAAAATCTTTGCAGCGGCGAAATCGAACGGCACCTGCTCGAACTGGCAGCGTCAACGAGTCCGAACGACGTCCATCTCTCGTTTGTGTCGCTTCATGAAGTCGGAGAAGCTGCCGATGTGCTCAGGGACTCCGGCCATACGGTCGAATCGCTGAAGCGGTCGCTGTTCGGGAAAATCCAGTCGCTGCGCAAGTTGAGCCAGTTTCTCGATCGAAACGAAATCGACATTCTCCACATGCACGGAACTGCGGCGCAGTTTCACGGGGCCATCGCATGCAAGTGGTCTCAAACCCCGCTCGCTGTCGCAACGCACTATGGTCGTGGATGCGGGGCCGATCGGAAATCGCTCTGGCAATTTCGAATTGCAAACGAGTTCACCGACCGAGTCATTGGCATCTCGGAAGCGACAACCGAACTCTGCCGACAGCAGAATCAATCGAACCGCAATCGAATGATCACCATTCCCTTCGGAATCGATTCGACACGATTCTTTCCGTACGGTCCAAGTTCGGATCTTCGGGCATTGGCGATTGGCGAGTGCACTCCTGAAAATGGATTCGAATCCCTCATCCACGCGGTTCGTTCAGTCGTGAACAGCTATCCTCACTTTAAAGTTCAGATTGTGGGAACGGGCCCACTCTTGAACCAACTGGTTGAGTTGGCTGGCTCACTGAGGCTGACCCATCACGTTGAGTTTCTGGGCGAACGACAAATCAACGATGAGTTGTTGAAGCACAACGGGTTTCTCATTTCGACAGCCTCGACGCTCGCATCCCAACGCAGCGTTTTGTCCGCCATGGCGACTGGACTTCCCGTGTTGACGACGGAACCGTTCGCTGTTTCCGATTTCATCGAGGATGGAGTCACCGGGAAGATTGCTCGTGGCAAGGAAGCGAGTCAGCTCGCGGTCGCCCTCGTTTCGATGATCGACGAAGCTCCTCTCTGGCCGTCAATGGGAGCGAAGTGTCGAGAACTGGCGGAAACTGTCTTGAGTGTGCAGACGACCGCACGACGCTACTCTCAGCTCTATCGAAACCTTGCTTCTCAATCTGCCACGTCGAGGGTCAGCTGACCACTTGTGGCACTCGGTGTTGTCGTTTGGACTGCGCGATTCGTCAAAGTGACTCGCTTACCGATTCTTGACACACATCGCTCTTCGCGACTTCGCAGGGTAATCCAGAGTCCGCCCGAAATCCTTTAACCGATTATTCAGATTGACGATACGACAATCTGAATTGGATTCGCGGCACTTCAAATTCGGTTCTCGGTATCTGGTTCCGCGAAACTGGAACGCCAGCTGCAATAATTTTCTCTTGGCAAATTCTGCCGAAGCTCTTTGTCGCGATTCGTGACATCCAACTCCCCCAGGAAATTTGCCACTTCACAGTTTGATTGCGAGAATAACAGCAATCTCCCACTCCCTTGATGGCCATTTGATCGAATCAACTTTGGCGATCGCATTGATGACTGGACGTTCGATGCACTCGACAGCCAGAACGACTTCGTGGCTTCTCTCAACTGTGTTGCTATGCACATGGGGAGGTCTTCACGCTCAAGATGACGCCACTTCGCAGAGCAGCCCACCTCCTCCGCCATTGCCAGCGGCTGACTTTCAGCCTCCAGTGACGGAGAACGATCAAGCTGCGGAGGTCGCAGACCCTCCTGAAGCTGTCGATCCATCGAACATCGAGAGCGAAGTCTTGACTCGTGGACCGATTCACGAAGCTTTCGCCGAACAATATTCTGCAGATCCAGAACCGGGTCTGACAGTTACGAAGCGTCCGCCCGATCTCATCGATGAAGTTCCGCCGGAAGAAATGCCGGAAGGGAACAACGTCGAGTGGATTCCCGGCTATTGGGCGTGGGATGAAGATCTCGACGATTTCATCTGGGTCAGCGGATTGTGGCGTGACCTTCCTCCGAATCAGCAGTGGATTCCCGGTTACTGGGCAGAAACTGAGGGAAGCTTTCAGTGGGTTCCGGGTTTCTGGACGTCAGCTGACTCCGAAGAGTTGAGCTATTTGCCAGAGCCTCCCGAAAGTCTCGAAGAGGGACCAAATGTTCCCGCTCCAACTGAAGAGCACTTCTGGGTTCCGGGTAATTGGTCCTATCAAAATCAGTCTTACGCTTGGCAACCCGGTCGATGGACCCTCCCTTACCAGGATTACATCTGGGTTCCGGCTCGATACTCGTGGACTCCTCGAGGCTACGTTTACTGTACCGGGTATTGGGATTACCCGCTCGTTCGACGCGGACTCCTGTTCTCGCCGATTCGATTCTGGAACCGAGCCTACCCTTATCGGTTCTACGGATACCGCTATCGACCTCGCTACGGTATTGGGATCAGCCCGCTTCTCACACACCTTTTCGTGCGTCCGCGATACCGTCACTACTACTTCGGGGACTACTACGCTCCGCTGTACCGCAACCGGGGAATCTATCCCTTCGTCCATCAACGACGTTACTACCAGCGCCGATATGCTTACGATCCAATTTACACCTACTACCAGAATCCACGGCGACGCGTCACGTTCGATCGACTGGTCAGCTGGCACAGCTACTATGATCGAAACGAAAACTTCCGACCGCCGCGTACGTACGACCGCACTCGGACATTCCTCGCATCGGCAGAAGGTTCCCGCAACCGTTCCGTTTTTGAACAATCTGTCCTGAGTGAATCGCTCGATCGATTCAAACGCCCTGGGCGTCCGGATCACTTCAACTTCCGCACGATTGCCGAAGTTGATCGAGATCGAATTTCAGAGCGTTCGAACAAAGCTGTCCGCGACTTAACAGATTTCCGATCACGGTTCGAATCGATCCGAAATCGAGACGGTGATCCGCGAGATCGCGATTCAATCACAGGCATTGGTCGTGACCAACGTCCAGCCAGCGAGGGCCCCGGCGGAGACCGGTTCGGCACTGACCGTGACAATCGTGGACCTGACGATCGAAATGGTCGTCCGACGACTGGAAGTGATCGAGACCGCGATGGCCGTCCCGGTGGCGACCGAGATCTTGCATCACGTGCTGAGTCAATCAAACTCCCTAATTCGAATTCAATTCGAGACCGCCTGAACGCAACTCGTGATCGACTCGAATCGAGAGACGGATCTCCTGATCTTGATCGCCGATCACCCGGAGATTCAGGTCGTGAATTGACAAACCGTTCTGATTCACGGAGTGCCAACACTCCCGATCGATCCGATATGGACTCGCTTCGAGAGCGAATTGAAGCAGCCCGACAGAATCGTGGCGATCAACCTCGCAGCGATCGGGGAAGCGAACGCGATACCGCTCAGTCACGTGAGACTCGTGACGGCAATCGCCCCGACGGGAATCCAGCAATTCGTCCAGGATCGGGTTCGAACAATCCAACTGCTTCGGATGTCCGCGATCGACTGGATGCCATTCGAAATCGGAATAATGAATCGACCCGTGAACGCGGATCGGAAAGCGGAAACTCTTCATCGCAACCGTCGATGAGCAGTCTGCGTGAGCGAATCGAAGCTGCTCAACGAGCTGCCTCTCAGAATCCAGAGTCCTCGCGACAACGTCCGACGACATCACCCGGTCAACAACCGGAATCTGGTCAGCCGTCTCGCGGCTCGTCCGGATCGTCATTGAGAGAACGGCTGGAAAACCGCCAAAACAGTTCTCCGTCGCCACGAACGAGAGAATCGGAGAGCCCACGTCAAACGACACCACAAACTCCGTCAACTGATCGAAGTTCGTCTCGGTCGAGCGACTTGCGTTCGCAGATCGAAGCGATGAGACAGCAACAGCAGAATTCAAACTCCAACTCGTCTCGAAGCAATGATTCGAGCCAGAACCGATCGCGATCGTCAACTCAACCGAGCGAACTGCGACAGCGGATCGAGGCACTCCAGCAACGATCCAGAACGCAGCCGAGCACTCCGTCGACTGACCGCTCACGATCAAATAACAGCTCATCATCGAACCGAAGCAGTAGTTCCAGCAGTTCGCGACCGACGACTGTTCCATCAACACGATCTCAATCGGATCAGTCTCGGAATTTACGTCAGGGAATCGAATCAATCCGTCAACAGAGCACGAACTCATCTCAGGATCGCGCGAACCGACAGCCTTCGCGTTCCAGCAATCCACAGCAACGAATTGATTCTTCCCGGCTTCGATCCCAGCCTCAACGAACGACCACTCCGCGCTCATCCAATAGCACACCTCGTGCGGGACCATCGACGAACAGTTCCAGCTCACGTAGTTCAAGTGCGCGGTCATCTTCGAGTCAATCGATTCAACAACGACTGAATAGTCTGCGAAACTCTTCACGATCGACTCCAAGCACTCGAAGCAACAGTAGTAGTACTCGCAGCAGCGGCAGCAGCAACAGCAGCAGTCGCTCTCGAACCCCATCGACTTCAAGCAGCCGCTCATTAAACTCTCAGCGTAGCTCCTCCCCGTCATCGAGCCGATCTTCATCGTTCAGTCGGTCACGGAGCTCTTCGTCACCTTCGACCCGCTCACGATCATCGAGCAGTCGTTCTTCAGGTTCGTCTCGCTCATCGGGCTCGAGCAGATCATCCGGTTCAAGTTCGAGCCGAAGTCGCTCACGTGGCCGATAGAAGTGAGTCTCCGCCCCGATCGGAGAAGAGTGAGTGTCGCTCTCTTCGATATGTCCGGTGCGGTTGAGGTTGTAATGGCTGCATTCGTCAGCGAATGGAGGTGAGGCGAATGCAGAGGGACGCTGAAATTGGTCTAATGACCTTTTTCGCGACCAACCCCCGCCTCCCGTTTAAGCCACGGAATATGCCTTCCTCTTTCAAAGAGCCTGCTCCGCCCCGTAGCGAAGATGCTGCTCAGCCTACATCAAATCAAACGGAGCTGGGGCTAAGAAAATCGGATCGCCGATTGCTCCTGACGATGTGCTTATGCACAGTTTCGTTATCAGGCATCATCTGGATTGCGAAGAATACGGGACGAATGCCCGAAGTCGAAATCGTCCGTTCGGCAGAACAGCAGGCGCTCTTTCAGATCGATATCAACTCCGCCACGTGGGTGGAATGGATGCAACTCGAAGGCGTCGGCGAAGTGACTGCCAGGGCCATTGTCGACGATCGCTCTGCAAACGGCCCGTTCCAGTCAATTGATGATGTACAGCGGGTTCGCGGAATCGGATCAGTCACTCTCGACAAAATGCGTCCGCACCTGAATTGCTTTCAATGCGTAGACGCGGTCAACTAAGAGAACAAATTCGCCCACTGCCATCACGACGAATTCAACTCAGCCGCTGCAAGTTGTTCCGACCATCCAACTTGGGACTTGAGCGGGCGAAAATCCACCTTGCCGGAAATCGTCAAACCGATCAGAATCGCAGGGACCCGTGAAACGCATAGGATCGCGTGCAGCGGAAACGCAAAGATCTTGGGGGGGAGACAAGGATGTCGAATCGTCGTTTTGAAGGCATGGTCGCAGTCATTACTGGTGTCAATGACCGCGGTATCGGAGCTGCCATCGCTGACCAGCTGGCACAAGAGGGGGCACAGCTCGCCTTGCTCTGGCACGAAGAGCCGACACGGTTTCTCAAACGCCTCGAAAAACGCGACATCGACGTGCTATCAATGCAGTGTGATGTGACATCACAATCACAAGTCGATTCGGCGAAGGAGGCGGTTCGCGAGCGTTTTGGCGCAACGGACGTTCTAATTAACAATGCCGGAATCGATCACTCGGGAGAATTTGCCTCGACATCGGATGAAGATTGGCTTTCGCTGATCGATGTGAATCTCACCGGGGCCATGCGGATGATTCGCAGCTTTCTCCCGTCTCTTACGGCTGAACGGGGAGTGGTCGTCAACATTGCGTCTGTACTCGGAATTGCTGGATGTGCAGGGTTTCCTGCCTATTCTGCTTCGAAAGCGGGACTCATCGGGCTCACGCAATCAATCGCTGCGGAAATGGCTCCGAAGGGAATTCGAGCGGTTTGCGTCGCCCCGGCACTCGTGAAAACCCCCATGCTGAAAAAATATCTCTCCACGTTCGACGAAGACGTGCTTGCTGAGCTTCAACGATCTCATCCGCTCGGAATCGGATCTCCTCAGGATGTCGCAGCTGCGGTTGCGTTTCTCGCCTCCCCGGAAGCTCGTTGGATCACCGGAGTTACGCTGCCGCTGGGATGGAATGCAGCCTTCCCGCTGCCAGGCCAGATGATCGGTCAACAACCGCAGAATTCGCTTAAATTTCCATCACTCGACGCTGCAGAGTCATCGACACCCCGACGTGCAGCTGGCTAGGAGTTTCTTTGTCGCTGTGGTCTCGCCGGACTTCATTTCAAGCAAGAAGTCGCTCAGCTATCGCACTTCTTGTCAGCTAAGCCGATGGATTCGGCTCTTCTATTTGGCTGTTTCGGAGCCGTTTGAATCCTTCCAATCATCGAGTTTCCCTCACGGTCTGGACAAGCCATGGGCGAGTCTCGATTCGAAACTCAGCCTTCACGTTCCGATTCCGGGGATTCTGTGGGTTTCGTCCTGGCACTCGCTGCCAAGTTCGAGAGTCCGATCTGTCGCAAATGAATTGCGTCCAGAGGGTTGCTTGCTCTGTCGATGGAGAGATAATGCAGGGATGCGATTTTTGTTCAGACGGAATTTTCCGATTCTGGTCTCCGGTTTGCTCAGTCGTAGTGAGCCGCATCGATCGCAAAAAGCCAGATTCTTTAGTGGAGTGTTATTGAAGTCATGTCGGAAGAAAAGAAAACGAAGCCGAAGCGCTCTTCGCAAGGGCCGTTCTCAATCTGGCATGGGATGAAGATTTCCGGGCTTTACAATCTAATGAAGCTCCGTCCTCAACTGAGCTGGACTAAAGCAGGCAGAATCGCCCTTTTGCCCCCCATGGCGATGTACAACTCCACAATGGCGGCTGTCGAGTCGCTGTTGTACGGTCGACGTATCCGCGAGACCGAGCCAGTAGCCCCGCCGATTTTTATTCTTGGATTCTGGAGAAGCGGAACCACTCTTCTGCACAACCTGATGGATTCCGATCCGCAGTTCACAACGACCACGCTTTATCAAACAGTCTTTCCGTGGCACTTTTTGACGACGCAGGCAGTCGCATCCCGATTGACAGCGGCATTCATCCCTGAAAGCCGGCCGATGGATAATGTCCGCGTGGGGTGGGATGTCGCCCAAGAAGATGAAGTCGCCTTGTGTGTGATGACGCAACTGTCACCGTACTTGATGGTCACATTCCCGTATCAGTTCGAGATCATTCGACGATACATCGACATCGAAGCCATCTCCGAGAAAGACCGCCAACGCTGGTGCTCTGCCCTCGATACACTCGTGCGAAAAGTCACTCTGCGCACGCCGAAGCAACTCGTCTTGAAGTCACCATCTCACACATTCCGCATTGAAACACTGCTCAAGATGTACCCGGGCGCGAAGTTCGTTTACATCTATCGCGACCCGTTTGATGTCTTTAACTCCAACTGCCATCTACGCCAGACGATGGCCACGGAAAACACGCTTGGAGAGAATCCCAACGGTGGATTCGAAGACGACGTCATCAAGTGGTACAACGAGGGATTCACCAGCTATCAGAAGCACAAAGGTTTGATTCCCGAAGGTGATCTGTGTGAAGTCAAGTACGAAGAACTTGCTGCCGACCCGCTCGGGCAAATGGTTCGTATCTACCAGCAGCTCAGCTTGAAAAACATGGACGCCATGCAAGCCGCCATCGAGCCGCAGGTCGAAGAACTCAAGAAGTACAAGAAGAACAAATTCGACCGTGATCCACATTGGGTCAAGGAAGTCTACCAGCGTTGTCGCGCAGCCTACGATGAATTCGGATATCCCGCCCCCACTGATGAACAGATCGAAGCTGCCTAGTCGTTGAGATCTGGCTCAGAACAACGGTCACTCAGCAAGACATTGACCAAGACGCAAGCGACAAGCTCATTCGATTCCAAGCTGAGTGCAACATCTCGATTTCATTAAAGCCGTTGTCTCCATCAAATCGAATGAAGCGGATTCAGACGACTGCCGGGAAGATTTGAAAACGGTCGGCGTGACTACAGAGAGAGTTTCCAAAGGAAAAAGCGAATGTCGAAGTGCTTGATTACAGGTGGAGCGGGTTTCATCGGAAGCCACCTAACCGAGAAACTTCTCGAAGATGGACATGAAGTCACCGTACTCGACAACTTCTCGACCGGCCGTCCAGACAACCTCTCGCACGTCGCCGATCATCCACGACTGACCCGTTTGACGGGGTCCATCACCGATCACGTTCTCCTCACGGAAGCAGTTCGCGGCCAGGACATCATCTACCATCTTGCCGCAGCTGTGGGGGTCAAACTCGTCGCGGACGATCCAGTTCGCACGATCGAAACGAACATCTATCCCACTGAATGGCTTTTGAAACTCGCCACTCAAACCGGTTGCCGCTTCTTCCTCGCCTCAACAAGTGAAGTCTACGGAAAGAATCCGAACGAGTGCTGGGACGAGGAAGAAGACCTGCATTTCGGACCGACTTCCAAACCCCGCTGGGCTTACGGCTGCTCGAAAGCCATCGACGAATTTCTCGCACTCGCTTATCACGCCAAGTACGGGCTTCCGATCGTGATCGGCCGATTCTTCAATGTAGTCGGTCCTCGGCAGGTCGGAAATTATGGAATGGTCATTCCCCGTTTCGTTGATCAAGCGATGAACGGCGGTCCGGTCATTGTTTACGACGACGGACAACAGGTGCGCTGCTTTGCACACGTCAAAGAAGTCATTCGCTGCATCGATGAACTGGTCCGCTCAGACGAAGCAGTCGGTCGAATCTTCAACATCGGAAGCGACCGGCCAGTCACGATTCATGAACTCGCAAAGACTGTCATCGAGAAGGTGGACTCCTCCGTCGAAGTGAACTTCCGAGAGTACACCGAAGCCTACGGAAACGACTTCGAAGACGTCAGACGCCGCGTCCCCAACGTCGACCGCTTGCAGAAGACGTTGGGCTGGAAACCATCGCTGACGCTCAGTGAAATCCTCGACGACATCATCGCCTGGAAAAAGTCCTCACAGTAGACAGACGATCGCAACAAATCTCCGCCCTGCAAGACGACTCCGATCTCCGGTGGCTCCGTCATCAAACAATCGCGAAGAGATTGCTTCGCGTACAAGTTTCCCACCGCGCTTAGGCCCACTCTTTCGGCAGAATCTGCACCCGCGACACCGAGAGAAACTTCTCCATAAGCCACTCACTACGAACAAGTTATGACTCCGATTCTCCGAAAGTCATGGCAGCGTGGCATCAACGATTGTTTTTCTCAAAACACATGTTGACCCACTTTTGCGTAAGCCATAAGGTCCTCGTATCGAAGGCGGGATGAGCAGCCTTTGATGGTCCGGCAAGACGCTCATCGCCCCCGGGAATAGATCGAAGTCCTCAGCCCCCCTAGGACTCTCTGTTTCCGGGATTTTTTGTTTTATGGGCTAATTTATGCGGTCAGTCGTGTCGTTTTTTTTGTTGCGCTACGCATGCGCTACACTGTGAAAACTTGCCAAAATTTGCGTTCGCCTTCAGCGGGTGGTATGTAGGCATCAGGTCTCAGAAAACAGAAAGCCCCCGCCCAGCGTGTTGCCAGACGGGGGAAGTCATCGGTTCTATCGGTTCTGGATCAATCCGAGCACTTTGAGAGCTTGCTGTTTCGCCTGCTCTGGATCGTCGGTGTTGTAAACTCGCAAGCAAACATCTTCATCGTGTCCACGGATGCCGAATTCGTGGCCGCATGGATTGATTCGATCGAGTGTGATTTCTTCGGCCCCGTCCAGTTGAGACGCCGCTTTCAGGAATTGTGACGCGATGTTTCGCAACCCTTGGGCAGTCTGGCGAGTCCCCCATTCTTTCCCGCTGGAATGAACCCCCGCCTTGAACCAGAAAATGATATCGTCGCCCATTGGCGCCGGTTCAACACTCAGATCGATGTATTGACGGATCGCCTTGAGTGCGGTTCTCTGATCGTCTGTGAACCGTTCCGCGTGTGTCTCTTCTGGTCGGCGTAGCGGTTTGACGTGAAGCATCCAAGAGTCGATCAGTTCTCCCGTCGACTTGCTGCGTTGAATCATCGAGTTGTTGAACTCTTTGATGCGTCGTCGTGCTTCTGTGTTGCCGACCCGCTTAGACGCATCGAATGGTAGGTCGTATTCGTCTCGCGGAATGAATGTTGAGCAGGTCGGAATTCTGACGACACGAAAGCCACCTCTTGCATAGATCACAAGAAACCAGATGCCGCGTTTGGCTTGCTTGATCAGATCGCGATTGAGCTCCAAACAGAGCTGTTCCGCGAAGTGTCTGCGAGTCCGAAACGACTGGTGAGCTGGTACGCCGTAGTGAGAGTTGGGAACGAACTTTTCGCCCGTTTCGCTTGAGTGAAGATTGACGATCGTCAGAACAGAATCGCAATGCTCTGTGTGATCGCCTTGAACCGTTTCCGTAGCTTGAATGGAAGTAGCCATTGTCGAACACCTTTCGTGTTCAACGAATCCCAGCCGACGGGATGCCCCTTGCGAGTGTGCGCAAAAGGGAATCCCGACGCGGAACCCGGAAGCGTTGTCACGGCTGTCAAGAACAACCGCCGCATGCCTTTCGTACATGCGGACGCACGGAATCCACGCCGGGATTCTCAGTTTCTTGAATAATTTTGACATTCTTGATGCAGTAAGCTTTTGACGGTTCCATCTTGCCGAATTGCCTAATGTGCTGTCAATGCCGGACGTGTTCTGAGTCGTCCGAGTCCATCGAAACGCATCAGACTCAATCCTGTGTCTGCCATTGTGGCGATTTTGTCAACGATCGTTGACGACTGGTACAATTGTACGATTCACGGCGCGAAACGCGTTTGAATGTTGTAGCGCCGTCGGTCGTCGTCTTCTTCCGGTTCTGGGATCGACACGATTGAGAAGTCATCGAAACGGACTGTTGAGCGATTGGTTCGCAGTCCGAGATAGGTGTTCGTCTGCCCGGTTGCGTTGGTCCAGTCAGCAACGGGAGTTTCCCCGCCATCGATGTAGACCGTGATTGAGCTACCATCAAGCACGATGCGAATTGTGTGATCGGTCGATACGCTCATGCCCGTCGCTTCGCCCGGTTCAATCTCCGTCATATCTTGATCAACGAGTGAGAATTCCCCCTCGCTGCTATCGTGGAAGATTCCGAGAGCTTGCGTCCGATCGCTATTGGAACGAATCCAGAAGACTGAATCGTAAGTGTCGTCGGATGTCCCGTTGAAGAAATGCGTCAGTGTCCAATCGACGTTCGCGGTTCCCAGGTCAATGAGACTGTGACCAATGGTATTTCCGCCATTGACCCGATCGCTGAATGCGTTGACCGTGGGTTTCGTGCCTGAAACGGCTGTCCACGGTGTTGCGTCGGTCGCATCGTTCCACCAGACACCGCCGTTCTCAACAGAATCCCAAGCGTCGATATCTATCGTGGCTTCGGTTGTGAAGTTGTCACTGTAAAGCGTCGTTTGTGCTTGGACTGAACCCGCAAGCAATAGAAACGCCGCTAGGGTTTTCAATGCTCGCATGTTCGCTCCCATATCCTGAATCTCAACCCGCACTGCTGACAGCTTCTCCAGATCGAGGAATCACGGTTGTCAATCACCAGTTCGCACCAGTCCGAAGAATTGCAGACTCGACAGAGAAGATACTCGCACTCCTCACGTTCACCCGGTAAGGGCACACCGACAACGCGAAGAGTGCGAGCGATCTGAAGTTTCATTGTTCTGTGACGTCCCTGTGAAGTTCGTAGTATGTCCCGCATGCCCGGCAGGCTACCGCCCACTTTGGAGCGTGAAACCATGCCTCAGCCGTTCCCGGTTCTGCATCTTTGCCGATTGCCCGGACATGGAAAGTGTGCAGATCATCATTCAAGCATCGACGGCAATAGTCTTTCCCCTCGCTGGGTATCCAGTTCGGGGAATCGGGTTTCTCTGTGAGCCACTTTGTAAACGATCGAATGGACACTACTCAGCGCCTCCCAGGTATTGGCGAACTTCGCTCTGTGTGAACGTCCTACGGCTGTGGCAACTGCTTTTCCCGCACGCATCGCACTTGCATTGCCAGACGGTCGGCTCTGTTCTGCGAATCGCCATCTTGCGGAGAACGGAAACCACGTCGGAACCCTCTGGAGTCGCCTTGTATCGTTTGGTTTCGCCGCAATGCTGACATTGCTTTAGATAGTCCGTGGATGTCATTTCATTGCCCTTCTCAACCCAAACCGAGCGTGCTGCGCCTGTTATCGGGATAGACGCAACACGCCCGGCCGCAACAGGATTTTCTAAACGTTGCCCCGGTACATGCTTCGCCAATCGAGCGCGACAAGTCCAACTGTCCACTTCACATCATGAGCTAGCCCCCACGTTCCCCGAGTTTGAACGAAACGGCCAATTTGCGGACGACCTTCAACAGTTGCGAATTCGAAGCTTGCACCGCTGCCGATCAGATACCACCGCGACTCTGAACCGCTGACCATCTCATCGCTGATGGGATCAATCACCCCGGTCTCAAGACGTGATTCAACTCGCAATTGAATCTTGTTCTGTTCGCCGTTCAACTCGCGGTCCCTGAGAATCGTTCTCGCTGCGTTCTCAAGCTTTGGTGTGACAATCAGGAACTTTGGTTGCTGATCTAGATTGATGCCTTCCTCGGTCCGTGTGCGAATCCACTGAACCGCATCGGCGAAACTGGAAGTACTCAATTCAGCCTCGCCAGCGTTTCCACGGCTCGCGTCGAAGATCGGCGTATCATCCGACAATTCCGGATTCTGCAGAAGTGTCGCATAGACCAAATCCGGACGCACGCGCCTTGCAGCTTGACCGAGCAACCGAGGCGCCCGCGTCAACATATCGACGTTCTGGTCAATAATGTCCTGCTCATCGACGGTAAGCACCTTGGCGAACCGCACCCCGCGAATCTCTTCAACACCTTCAATGTCGACGATGAATCCCGAAGCGACTTTGCCGCGTGGAACTTCCTGCATTCGGCCCGCTGCGTTGTGAGACAATCGCAAGCGTTCTTGAATCTTGCTTGACGCGAGTTCGCCAGATCGGACCCAATCCGTTGTGTCGTTCAGCTGATCGAAACCGGCATTGATCTCAGTTCCGATCGTCTCGGAAAACAGATTGCCAAGCGCAGCGCCAGTGATCGCGGTTCGGATGTTATCCGGCTCTCTTTCGCTGAGTGGCTGACCATCATGGATGCAGCACTGATGGACCACATCCCGCAAGTTGTCAACTCGCGAAAAAACCGTCCAGTCTTCTCTGAGTGGGATCATCTTCGGTTCTTGCCGATAGACGACCTCGTTGTAACGTTGTTTCAATTGATCAAGTGGAACTCGAATTTTTGGGAGTACCATTATTCATCCTCTTCGAATTGTGTTGGAAACATCTCAGAAACGTGCAGTTGAGACGAGGTTTTCATGCTTCGGAAAGCGTCGCGCTCTTGTTTGATTCGGTTCTGTTCCGTGTGGAGCTTACGTGCTGCTGTCTGTGCTTCCTGAAGTCGCTTCTCAGCCTCGTAGTATTCGTCCTGCGCCTTCTCAAGTGCTCGCTCAGCCCGGTCAGATTGCTTTTGAATCTTCGCAAGATCACCCGCACAGAGTGCAATCTGTGTTTCCAGATGTTGGAATTCCAAGATATCCCGATCGACTGCGCTGGGACCACCCGGATTGAGTCGTTCACATTCAAGTTGGGCGTCCAAATCGCCCGACGCCGCTTTTCTTAAGTGTTCCTGGTAGCGTTCGAGTCGCTCGCCTGGCACCCACTCAACCCGCTGTCCTGGCGTAATTAACACGCCTTCGAAGTCAGTCATTGTGTAATTCCTAGTGAGACGTTGAATCTGGATGTATTATCGCAGGTTTCGACTCATCCGGAAGAACTTCATACAGCCTGTCGAGCATTTTGATAGCATATATGACTTCCGGCCGCATATATGGGATCTTGCCGGACGGAAACCGCCCTAGTGTCTCATGAGTCCAGAACTTATACCCGCACTCTTTGCATTCACGCAGACGAACACGCGCACCATCTTCCGGTTTCGTATCACGTACGATTGAGTCATCCGACCCGCAATTCGAACACTGAATCCCGCTCATAACCTGTTGTCCATTTGACCTAGTGAGTGAATCAAGACGACGACATGCCGTTTTTGAAAGTTATATGGCACAGAAAATGCGAGAAAATCCCGAACACGCCACATAACGTGCCGCTGGGAAGTACCTTCGACTTCCGCATCAATTATGCGGTCAAACGTCCTCCCCCGACGTCTTCCCAAACCCAACCGCCCGAACTTGTGGAACGGTCCAATCTTCTCGAGCGCCGCCGACCCATCGCCGTTCCCGTTCTTCGGCTGTCCATCCCGCTTGGATTTCCTTGCATCGCTCGCGAATCTCCGCCGGTGTAGGATCGGCAACCCGTTGACTGTTGGTTGTCGTGTTCTCGGCTGTGTTGATCATTCATCACCCCATCGCCAGAAACACGAAACACATTCAAAACAGCCCAGTGCGACAAGCCACACATGATGTCGGCTTGTGAGCTTGCAACACGGACAAGTCTTTTCAGCTTGTGAGTTCATCAGATTTCCTCTCGCTGTAATTGGCCTTTGGTCACAGTGGTCATAGTGGTCATAGTTATCTCATTTGATTCATATCATGGATGTATTGACTCTCTTGGCCGTTGGTTACAAATCCCCACGCGTGCCAAATAGGATTACTGTGACTACTGTGACTACTATGACCAAGATTTAATCCCGGCATGGTCCTTGACTTTGTAGATTCCTTCGTAAGTGTTGTGACGTTCGCCATTTATGTTCTTTCTAGTCTTAACTGCTGTCGGGAACGTTCGGTTGACTTCTTTTCCAAATTGCCCGGCAGACAGCTTCCGATACCCGTTGTCGTCGCACCATTGTTTGTAGCCGGCGTAAACATCCGAGGTCACGACGTACCCATTTTGACTCTCAGCGTAGTGTTCCATGAGGAAGTTCATCGCTGGGTTTGACTGAATCCGATACTCTTCAATGATGTCTTCACACTTCTCTGAGGTTGTGAATTCACCCCGTTCTTCGAGTCGCATGCGGCCTTGCATCGCCCAATTGAAGATTCCGGAAAGTTCGCCGTTCTCAAGCCACCACTTCGGCGTATCCATTCCGACCACTCGCCTTGACGGATCAACCTTCGTATCGAATGGGATCAAGCCAATGCGTCGCCAGATGCCCGCCGTTCGATCTGTGAATCTTGGCAGGTTGTTTGTCGCGAGAATCATTTTCGCAGTCGGCACTGCTGAGAAGACTGGCTTCATCTTCTGCTCAAATTGCATCTTGTCGCCGGACGTGAACGACTTCAGATAGCCTTCAGCAGTCTTGTCGATCTCACCAGTATCGGCCGCAATGTTCGCGAGCTTCCCCACGGTTTGAATCAGTGAGAACCGACTTCCAAACTGCTCAAGAGGGACAGACGAAACATTCTCTTCACCAAGCAAACCCCGTAGCGCCGCGAGTGCTGTTGATTTCCCGGTTCCGCCTTCGCCATACAGGATCAGAAACTTCTGTCGTTCGTTTCCGGGAATCAGGCAATAGCCGAACCACTCTTGCAACAGCTCGATGCGTCTCGCATCCCCATCGAGGTTGTGAGCCAAGAATTCAAACCATGCAGGACACTCCGCCTCTGGATCGTATGGGTATGGCATTACGATCGGTGAGAAGAATTCTGGAGTGTGCGGGATAAGATCGCTCTGCTTAAATTCGGATTCACCTTGCTTGGCTTCCATCTGATAGATGTTTCCGATTCCGTTCGCGAAAGATATCCAGCCTTTTCCCTGTCCTTTCCCGCTTATGAGCCAAGATGGCTGTTCTTTTCGATGTGGGATGTGCACTTTCGACTTCAGGGAGTCAATGACGTTTGTCGCCATACTCAGTAGTGGCTTCTCGAATTGGTCGTCAATGAACTTTCGAACAGCACATCGAAGGTCACTGTCGGGGATTGGTGTGTAGCGACCATGTGCCCATGTCCAGAATTCATCTCGCCAGAATCGGAGATTGTAGGACACGCCATTATGGAGACAGAGAGTTGCTAGGAATTCTTCTGCTGTTACGGCTGCGTCGAATCCATCTGAAAGTTCACCCGCGTCAACTTCCAGGGGATCTTCAGCCTTGTCCCGCAATTTCGAGAACTCAACACGACCATGATTTATGAGGTAGTCATCAAGCCCCTGTTTCGAACCGTCCGGCCCGTCTGGAAGCCGTATAACTTTGACTTTAGCCCCAACCTTCGAGAGAAATGATGCAAGCTTCGCTTCTGCCTGAGCAACCTGCTCTTTCTCACTTAGGTCTGAGTCGTAGCAAATGAAGACCTCGCGCCCCTGCCACTTCACTCGTTGCAGTTCTGGACTGAGCTTGTCTTTCCCTTTCTGCCGAAAACAGTCAACTCCCGGTAGTCCAATACATGGAAAACCTTCTTGCGTGGCTTTGGCTGCTTTCTTTTCTCCCTCAGTGATGATCAGAGAAACAGTAGTTTCAAGCAGATGTGGGATGATTTTTGGGGGGAAATAGGGTTGAGTATCAACCCCTTTCGGGCTGAGGTATTTCTGTTTCCTCCCGTTTCGGTCCTTCTTGGGGTAGAGCGGCTTGATTCGTTTGAAGCCGTTCAACTCACCATCCATGCCAAAGAATGGAATAACGAGAGCACTGCCCATCTTCTTCGAGTATGACTTCCAATTGATGATGCTCGCCAGTCGCTCGTAGTGTTCTTCGGTGTAGAACTGGCAACTCTCAATTGTCTCGTCTGATAGGCCGGATCGACGCAAGTCGAGGTAGTCGTGTAGATCAATTTTCCCTTCGAACGGGTTGTTGATCTTGGTCGACCGGGTAATGACATATCTGAACCAGACGGTTCCGTTTACATCCTCGACTTGCGTGGCCGCTCCATGAACATCATGTGCCGTTTTGTTTTTGCAAAAAACTGTGACTTCGCTGGCTGTCGTTTGAAATTTGCAACCGCTGATTGACGAGCAAATGGGACAACTTTGTTCAGGAGATGATTCGACAAATTCTGTATTCGGATCAAGTACAGGAAATTCCATTAGTTCAAGGCCTCCCAGCTATCAACAGAGCCATCACCCCAACCCCAGAACGAGGAGTGTTTGAGCATCAGAACGCCGGGAATAACGCACCGAGAATACTCTTCAACAAGCACGAGCCCAGGTACAGAGGTATCAACCAACACCCCATGCCCTTGATGGAACGGTTCGCGAACATCGAGTTTTTCGCCGTGAAGAGACCCACCAAGATATTCGATCCTGTGGGATGTTTTCTTGAGTTCCTTGACGTGATCACGTATCATCAGATTGCTGCTTTCAAGTTGTGTGCCCCTCGCAAGAGCACAAGACAAGCCCGTTCGATGGTTGCTGCCGTCGAGCGGGTTTTTGTTTGGGTGGTGGACTAAGAGAGCGCGGACGAGCAATTCGTAGCGCGTGCGTCCATGTAAGAATCAAGATCACTGACGAGGTAAATCACCTTGCCTCCGATCTTGCGAAAGACTGGCCCCTTGCCGAGACTGGCCCAGGTGGCGAGCGTCGATTTCGTGACGCCCAGGTAGTCGGCTGCTGCTGCGCGAGTGAGCTTCGCAGGAGAGTTGATTGTGCTTTGCATCGTGAATCCTCATGTTGAATACGGGAAGCGTTAACTGCTTCTGGTATTATGAGGATTCTTATAATTTGATGTTGTAGTCAGTGGCCCGTTGGAGGAATTTTGCTTTCCTAATCCCAGACAAACCCCCGGTCTGTCTGACAAACCCCCGGTCTGTCCAATTCACTCTAGCGCGGAATCATGCGATTCTGGAGTGATAGGGGTTTTCTCGCCAGTGATAGGGTCTTTCGCTTCCCTCAAATGCCGCCGAATCGATCTTTCGACTGGCCGAGTTTTTTCATGATCCAGTTTTTGCCGGCACTCAACAACTATCTGAACGATCTTCGCGAATTTCGCTTTCGGATTCTTTGAAACCGCCTCTTGATAGGCTCGCACCGTTTCGGCCATTGAAAGGTCACCTCCCCCGGTGCGTTTGACTTTGCCTTTGTTGCTACCGTCCCTGTGCTTCTTAACCTGTGGTTCAATTGGCCGAATACTCACGATTCGCTCAATAAATCGTCCAAGTACGTAGCAGTTCATTGCTAAGCGTTGGGCGTCCTCGCTCACACTGGGATCTTTGAAGGCATCATCTAAACTCGCCTCAATCGTTGCTAGAATCATCAATGCAACACGAGATTCCAAAAACTCCATAGATTCCGAAGTAACCTCTGATGATGGATCGAGATTTTTCGGCTTCAGCACTCTATTCAATCGATCTCTGATTGTTGGAACAATCGATTGAAATTCATTGATCAACAATTCACACAAACTGCTTTGAATGTCACCACACACTGTGTCCGTTCTCGCTTCAATCTCCTTTCTGAGATCTTGTTTATTCGATAGCTTAAAACTCTCAAGCAAGTGCCACTGGTACTGTGCCTCTTTCACAATCCCCGTATCGAGAACTTCCCGCTTCATTCCGCACCCCCTTCCCCACTGTTGAGCATCATTTCAACCGCCGCTTGCATCGAGTTTCGGACTGGATCGATTTCCGTTGGTGTGTAGGCTTTCGCTGTCGTGCCGATGTCGGCGTGGCCCAGCGTGTTTTGAATGATTCGTGTCGGAGTGCCAGCGTTGTTCTGCCAAGCACCCAGCGTTCGCCGTAGATCGTGAAACCGTAGGTTCTCGATTCCTGCCTGCTCTTTCACTCGCTTCATTGCCTCTTTTGGATCGATGATGTGTCCAGTCTTGCCGCCGCCTGGAAACACCCACGGAACGCCCGCAGTCGCTTCCTGTTGCCTTCTGCGAAGAATCTCAAGTGCTTGCGGGATCAACGGGACAACATGCACTCGCTTTCCCTTGAACTTCTCTCGCGGGATCGTCCAAACCCCACGGTTCAAGTCGAGTTCCTCCCAGCACATTGTGCAGAGATTGGAGCGTCTGGCCCCTGTGAAGACTGCCAGCTTGATGAAGTCTCGCGTTGTTTCCCGTTGCAGCCCATCGACCGCATCGAAGAACGCTTTCATTTCTTCCGGTCGCAAGTAGCGGTCTCGGCTCGCAATCTTTGGCCGATCGGTTCCCGTCACGGGGTTGTATTCGCACCATTCATGCTTGAGTGCGATGTTGAACATCTTGCTCAACAATGCCCGGACCTTATGAGCTGGGGAAGCCCCTTTCCGGCCTTGGATGTCCGCAATCAGATCAGAAATCAGCCCCCGCCGAATTTCAATAAGTGGTTTGTTCTTCCAGTGTTTGCAGAATCGGTTGAAGTCACGAACGTCGCTTTCCCAAGTTCGCTTATTCGGTTTCGCGTGAACCGTCAAATACAGGTCGAACAATTCGCCCAGCGTCCGCCGCCCGGCTCGGCGGTTTCCGGAAACGTCCTTGCCTTTGGCGATGTCGCCGACGATCGACCGACAACACGCCCTCGCGTCGGTTGCGTTGATGTCCGGGAACGTACCAATCTTCAACCGCTTCGGCTGACCATTGACCCGCCCGTAGTAGTAGAAGACCTTGCGACCAGTTTTCGAGACTGAAACAGCAAAACCAGTCAGCTTTGAATCGTGGATGAATTCGGCCCGTTCATCCGGCAACGGAAGCTTAGAAACCGTTGCGTTGGTTAAGTGAACCCGCTTTCCCATTCCCTTCCGATTCCCTCCTCCGCGCTACGTTTGCGCTACACTTGGCGTCAAAATGCGTCAAATTTGGGGGAATTATAGCAAACACAGTTTTCGGGATAAAGCACCGAATCGGCATAAATGTCGCACTTGATCAAACTTCGTCAAACCCATTGCGCTACGATATCGGCTAACTCTCTGTTTCCGGGATTTTTTGTGCGCAGAGGTTGCTCAATGCTTCACGCAAGGAGAAGAACCTTCAAGCCTCTGACGAAACCCCGCGCAAAATAAAACCCCATGCGGCGATTTGCTGCCCGAGGGTGGTGATTGCATTTCAGTTGGGGCAATCACCTAAGTCATCATGAAAGTGCCAAGAGACAGCCTAAGTTGCGTTTTCAGTTGTCACATTACGCTTGCGATAAAGTCACGAATTCCTTCAATCATTCTCTTCACGTCATTCTCCTCGAAATCATCTGGAAGTCCGTGAGCCGCCGAATTGCGAACTTTTGCCCAAGCTCGGACCTGATCAGCTCGCATCTTGTTATAGACGCCCAGTTTGGCAAGTTCGGAATTCATCGCATCCAGCTTTTTCGGCACCGGTTCCATCTGATTGTGCTGGGAGCAGAGTTCGCGCAAAGTTGACTCCAAAACCGTGCCCGCAATTACGGCTGCTGGTACCTTGTATCCAGAATCCAGGAAATGGTCAGCTTGTTCTAGTTCGTCACCGAACACGTCCGCATGAACGAGACTTCGAATGTTAAAGAGATGACCACCAGTGTACTGATCCTTTGCGGATAGAAAGATAGAAAATAACACATCAAACCAGTCATGTTGGCTTGCGTAATCCTGTTCGGATTCAAGTTTGAATCGTTCAAAAGTTGTTGACTCCCTACCAAACACCCTCTCAAGAAGTGCTTGTACAGACGTAATCCAAGTCGTAAGTAAGTCGAATCTGACGACATCACAAGTTGTCTGTGAGTAACGAGTAGGTTCAAACATGTTTTGAACCCTCGAAGGATGAACTACATTCTGTTTAGTCTTCGTTTCTGCAACTCTGTTCGCCATCTCTTCAAGCTCTGCGAAACGTTTTGCAATTCGATCAGTCATTCAAGCGACCTCATGACTTCGGCAATTTGATACTTCAATATGTGAGTAATTCTCAATCTTCGTCGCGGTCTCTCCAAAGTTCATCGTAAGGCGTTTCTCGAACTACCGTTTCTATCAACCGAGTGAGTTCGCTTCGGAATGTAGATGGAAGACTGTTGTCTTCTTTCACCCACCTCAGCGCTTCCGCCTTCATCCCTTCAAGATCGTATCGATTACTTCCAAAGAAACTTTGCGAAATTCTAACTTCGTCACTGCCCGTCTCCATGGTTTCGAGGAGCGTAAGTTCAAGGATTCCGCCGATTCCTGGCGGTTGTGACTTTCGAACGCCAATGAATAGTCGGTTGTTTCCGCTGTCGTAATGTGCTTCCGAGTAGTACATCGAAGGCATAACTTGCCCTTTCGGTTGATATCGTATTGAGGTGCGACGCGTTTCGCAGTGCTTAGAGTGGCCACATTCTTTACAGTTTCGAATCCCCAAAAGCAAAATCACAAACACTCTCAAGCTTCAGCGAGAGTCATTGCGACTTCGCGGAGCAGGGAGAGGTCTTCTCGTGTTTGGATGACTAGCGTCTTGATTGTTGAGGATTCTGAGATATCGGAATCGGGAGTACATGCAGCGTTTGTGGTCTCGTCGATTTTCACGCCGAGACAGTCGAGACCGCTGGCGATTTGGGATCGAATTTCTGCGGAGTGTTCTCCAATTCCGGCTGTGAAGACGAGAATGTCCAACCCGTTCAACGCGACGTAAAGTTGGCCGACCGCTTTACAGACTCGCTGGACGAAAATCTTCACAGCCAGTTGGGACTTCTCGTGTCCTGATTGGGAAGCTTCGAGGACTTTCCGCATGTCGCTGGAGACACCGGAAACTCCAAGCAACCCCGACTGACGGTTGAGGATTTCTTCGAGCGTGGCTGGCGACAATTGGAATTGCCTTTGAAGATGCAGCAGCAATCCGGGATCGACGGTTCCGCTGCGTGTGGCCATCATCAAACCTTCCAGCGGCGTGAAGCCCATGGTGGTGTCGATCGATCTTCCGTGCCGGATGGCGGTGGCTGAGCACCCGTGGCCGAGATGACAAATCACAATTCGCAAGTTTTCGATTGGGCGTTTAAGCATCTCCGCGGCTCGGTGAGCACAATAAGCGTGGCTCAATCCGTGAAACCCATAGCGACGCACGCCCCACTGATTCGTCCACTCATCGGGAACAGGATAAGTGTAAGCCTCGGGGGGGAGTGTCGCGTGAAAAGCTGTATCGAATACTGCGATATGTGGGACGTTCGGGAGCAGTTCTTTCGCTTCGATAAACGTTTCGAGGCTGGCGGGATTGTGAAGTGGAGCGAGAGCAGAAAGTTCATCAAGCCGGGTTTGGACTTCTTCAGTGATGATTGTTGAAGTTGTGAATTCTCCCCCGTGGACAAACCTGTGTCCGACCGCAGAGATTGAGTTTTCCGCTACGCCACGACCAGCGAGAGAGCTCTGCCAGTCATTCAGAAACTGCTTGACAGCTGCGGAGAAGCTGAACTGGTCGCTTTTATGGAGCGTCGTTTGACCTTGATCGTCGTGGAACTCGTAGCGAGCACCACCTTCTACTCGATCACAATGGGAGTTTGCGAGAATTGTTTCGTCGTCGGAGTCGAGAATGCTCGCCTTTAAACTGCTTGAGCCAGCATTCAACAGCAAGACATTCATGCTGGGATTCCCTCTGAAGTGAGCAGGACGACCGAACGTGATTCGAGACGATAGTGATCGTCCATGACAGGTACGGCCGACTCCCACGGGACGATGTCGTTGGGCGTCTCGAGAGCTGTGTCGATCCACCGGTTCCAGCGATCCCCTTTCAGCGGAGGCAGCTCAAACGTCCTCGGCTCCCAGAATCCATTTAATATTAAATGAAATGAAAGTCCGTCCGGGAGAAGGTGTCCCTGAAGTGCGATACAGTGGGAGTCAAAACCCCAATCGGGCTGATCGACTTTTACGCCGTGCCAGGCCCAATGAACATCTGAAAGCAATTGAATCAAGCTGACGCGATTTCCTTTGTGTTGAGTCATTCGCTGAACTCGGCGACGACACAACAGACTCACGAACCGATAAATGTCCTCGTGCCGATGGACATCATCCCAGTCGAACCAGCTGAGCTCGTTGTCCTGGCAGTAGGCGTTATTGTTGCCATGTTGAGTGCGACGGACTTCGTCTCCCATCGTCAGCATCGGCATCCCCAATGCTAACAGCGTGATCACATGAAAGTTCTTCACCTGACGGTTTCTTAGCGACTCGATATCCGGATCGTCGGTGGGTCCTTCGACTCCACAATTCCAACTGCGGTTATCATTTGATCCGTCTTGGTTATTCTCTCCGTTTAACTCGTTGTGTTTATTGTTGTAAGAAACGAGATCGTTCAGCGTAAATCCGTCGTGGCAAGTGACAAAGTTCACACTCTGTTCGACTTCCCTACCCTTGTAAGCGTAAATCTGCGGGCTTCCAACAATGCGATCAGAGATTCTGCGAACAGCACCCGGTTGTCCTCGAAAGAAATCGCGAACGTCATCGCGAAACTTTCCGTTCCATTCACACCAGTAGTCACCAACAAAGCTTCCGACTTGATACAGCCCTGCTGCATCCCACGCTTCGGCGAGCAACTTTGTCCCCGCCAAATCTGGATCGGATTCGATGTCCCAGAGCACTGGCGGGCTGGGCATTAAGGTTCCGTCTGAGTCTCTCGATAAAATCGATGCCAGATCGAAACGAAATCCGTCGACGTGCATTTCTTTCACCCAATACTTCAAGCTGTCGACGATCATTCGCCTGACAACAGAATTATTGGCGTTTAAAGTATTCCCGCACCCGGTGTAATTTGCGTAATGCTCCCCCGCATCGAGCATGTAATAGACGGGATTGTCGATCCCGCGAAAGCAGAGTGTGGGCCCGTGCTCATTCCCTTCCGCTGTATGGTTAAAGACGACATCAAGAACGACCTCGATACCGGCTTGATGAAACGCCTTCACCATATCTCGGAATTCATCAACCGCAGCGAGAGGCGACTGGCGGGACCTGTACGAGTGATGCGGAGCAAAGAATGAAATGGGGGCATATCCCCAGTAGTTGGACTTTCCGGGAGGAGCATCCTGCGGGTCAAACTGGAAGACTGGCAACAGTTCGACCGCTGTGATTCCTAAAGCTTGCAGATAGGGGATCTTTTCGATGAGGCCGAGATACGTCCCGCGGCGAGATTCATCGACTTCCGAGTTTGGGTTGCTCGTGAAGCCCTTCACATGTAATTCGTAGATGATTGTCTGAGTCGCTGAGTGTCGGAGCGGTTGATCTCCTTCCCAATCGTACAAGTCGGGATCGACCACTACGCTCTTGAGTGCCGACTCCAAATTCTCTCCATGCGATTCGGCCAGGTGCCGCGAATAGTTCTTAGGAAAGGCGACACACTTCCCGTACGGATCGAGAAGCAGCTTGGTTGGGTCAAAGCGAAGTCCAATCTCCGGTTCATATGGTCCGTGAATGCGATAGCCATACATTTGACCGGCATGAACACCGGCGACGAACACATGCCAGTAGTGGTAAGTGCGATTGTCGACCGGGTGCAGTTCAACGACACGAGAAGGAGCTGAATCATCATCGTGTTCGAAAAACAACAACTCGACCCGCGTCGCATGACGTGAATAGAGACTGAAATTCACACCGCCGTCACGGACGTGAGCACCGAGCGGAGAAGCATTGCCAGTCTTGGTGTCTTGGTTCACATCTCGGTTCCTGATGAAGACCTACTAACATCTGTCTCAGAATTTGATTCCGAGCCAAATTCGTTTGCCCATTGAGAATGGTATTCCTTGAGAATTTCAATCGCTTCATCTGCGTTTTTCACACAGCGAGGGATACTCATATCCTCTTCACTCGCAAGCGGCGGATCAGCTGTGGTCATTGATGACCGAGCCCAGTCCACGAGTCCCGGCCACATTTCCCCAACCAGAATGAGAGGTGTGCCGACGAGATGCTGAACCTGAAGCAGTTGCCACACCATGAGAGTTTCGAGAACAGTGCCGATCCCGCCGGGAGCCACGACGAAAGCATCTGACTGGATCACGAACTGTTGCAGACGAGTGAAAAACGTGCGGTGCTCAAATGCCTGTCCGACAAACGAGTTGACTTCCTGCTCGAATGGCAAGTCGACGCGGATTCCGATCGATTGACTTCGATCCGGATCAATCGCTGCTCCTTCATTGGCTGCCTGCATCAGCCCGGGCCCGCCGCCTGTGATAATGTCGCACCCGAGTTTCGCAAGCTGCTCAGCACAGCGTTTCGTCTCCTCGTAGGCAAACGTTCCGGGAGCAATTCGAGCCGATCCGAAAAGGGTAACGCGGAACCGTTCTCGCCGTGACGGCTTCAGCCGAGTGAGGTTGTTGACAACATCCCATAATCCAAGAATCGATTCAGCAAGTACATCTCGAACTTGCCCTTCGTTCGCCAGGCTTACAGCGGCCTGTCGATTGGGTTGAGAAGACGTTTCGTCCTGAGCCATTCTTCACCTCGAGTTCTGTTCTGAATTCATCGGTATCAGCTAGACATTATCTCCTTCTGTGGAGGTTGTCGCGTCCGCTGGTTTGTGATTGCGGCCCCATCCCCATCCGGCGACTTCGGGCATGTCGTCACCGTGCTTGGCGATATACTCTTTGTGGTCAATCAGTTTTTCGTGGAGTTTTTGTTTGAAGTACGCAGCACGCGAACCGAGTTGCGGAAGTCGATCAATGACATCCTCACAGAGATGGAACCGATCGAGATCATTCATGACGACCATATCGAATGGCGTAGTCGTCGTTCCCTCTTCCTTATACCCTCGCACGTGAAGGTTTTTGTGGTTCGACCGTCTGTACGTCAGGCGATGAATCAGCGATGGATAACCGTGGAACGCAAAAATGATCGGCTTGTCTTTGGTAAACAAAGCATCGAAGTCGTGGTCAGACAACCCGTGGGGATGTTCACTTTGAGGTTGAAGTTTCATCAGGTTGACGACGTTGATGACACGGACTTTTAACTCGGGAAGATGCGTTCGAAGAAGTTCAACCGCTGCGAGTGTTTCGAGCGTCGGAACATCGCCGCAACACGCCATCACGACATCCGGTTCGCACCCCATATCATTGCTCGCCCACTCCCAAATCCCCAGCCCGGCAGTACAGTGCTTGATTGCCTGATCCATCGTCAACCACTGCGGAGCTGGCTGTTTCCCAGCGATGACAACATTGACGTAGTTGCGGCTGCGCAGGCAATGCTCTGTCACAGACAGAAGACAGTTCGCGTCTGGGGGCAGATAAACGCGAATGATTTCTGCTTTCTTATTGACAACGTGGTCAATAAATCCCGGATCCTGATGACTTAAGCCGTTGTGATCCTGTCGCCAGACATGGGAGCTCAGAAAGTAATTGAGCGAAGCGATCGGTCGTCTCCATGGAATGTGATTGCATGTCTTTAACCACTTCGCATGTTGATTGAACATCGAGTCAATAATGTGGATGAACGCTTCATAGCACGAGAAGAATCCGTGCCGACCGGTGAGAAGATAGCCTTCCAACCACCCCTGGCACTGATGCTCGCTGAGAACCTCCATCACACGCCCATCCGGCGAAAGGTGATCGTCTTCCGGATAGATCTGGGCCATGTAGCAGCGATCGGTAACGTCCAGTACATCCTGCCAGCGATTAGAATTGTTTTCGTCAGGGCTGAAGATTCGAAAATTCTTGCTGTCGAGGTTGAGCTTCATGACGTCGCGTAGATATCCCCCCATGCAACGGGCTGACTCTGCAATCGTTTCGCCTGGGCTTTTGACCTCAACTTCGTAGTCTCGGAAATCCGGCAGTCTGAGATCTCGCATGAGAAGCCCGCCGTTTGAATGAGGATTGTCACTCATTCGTCGGTGCCCTCCCGGGGCGAGCGAGGCTAATTCTGGAATGAGTCTTCCGTTTTCGTCGAAGAGTTCCTCAGGGCCGTAACTCTTCATCCACGTTTCGAGAATCTGGATGTGATTCTCATTGTTTAGATCCCCCATTGGGACCTGATGGCTGCGCCAATAGTCTTCGCACTTCTTTCCATCAATTTCGGGCGGGCACGTCCAGCCTTTAGGAGTGCGGAACACAATCATCGGCCATTTGGGGCGAGTGACGTTTCCCGTCGAGCGAGCATCGCTCCAGATGTTTTGGATCTTCTCTGTGACTGCATCGAGCGTTTCAGCAAGTTGCTGATGCACAGAAGCAGGATCGTGACCCTCGACGAAGTGCGGTTCGTATCCCATGCCTTCAAAGTATTTCTGCAACTCATCCTTTGGAATTCTCGCAAGGAAGCATGGGTTGGCAATCTTGTACCCGTTCAGATGCAAGATTGGCAGAACGCAGCCGTCACGAGCAGGATTGAGGAATTTGTTGCCATGCCATCCAGTTGCAAGTGGGCCAGTTTCTGCTTCCCCGTCCCCGACGACGCAAGCGACAATGAGATCGGGATTGTCGAAAGCTGCGCCGTAGGCATGGCTGAGTGCGTATCCCAGTTCGCCCCCTTCGTGAATGCTGCCCGGCGTCTCGGGCGCGACGTGACTCGGAATTCCGCCCGGAAAGCTGAACTGTTTGAACAGCTTCTGCATTCCGGCAGCATCTTGTGTGATGTTTGGATATCGCTCGCTGTAGGTTCCCTCCAGATATGCATGAGCAACAAGCGATGGCCCACCGTGCCCCGGACCGATGACGTAGATCATGTTGAGGTCATCTCGCTTAATCACACGGTTGAGATGAACGCACAACATATTTAACCCCGGCGATGTCCCCCAGTGTCCCAGAAGCCTCGGTTTCGTGTGCTCACGTTTCAGCGGTTCCTTGAGAAGAGGATTGTCGAGAAGGTAAATCTGACCGACAGACAGATAGTTCAGCGCTCGCCAGTACGCGTTCATCCGTCGCAGTTCATCAGCACTGAGAGGACCTGCCTGACTCTTTTCGATTGCCTGACTCATTTCACTTCTCCGTTTTGGTCATGCGAGGTAAGTGCTGCACTATAAATTGCGAGCGGTCGTGGAATGTCAATTTCAGATAAAATCAGTTCCCGAATTGCATTCGCTTCTTCAGTCCTGGGCTACCGATTCCGTCTGCTGAAAGGTGTTTGATATTTCTTCGAAGTACTTGTTGAAGTCGGCAGAATCTGGCGGGCTGTAATTCCAGTTCTTAAACAGACCAGTAAGTGTCGTGTAAAAGTCGCGAATTTCATTTCGGTCGTCGAACTGATTCTCGTGTTCAATGATCATCTTCAGAAGTTCGAGACTCTGCTTCTGGCGCGGGCGAGGCATACAGGAATCGACTTCATCGAATGCGTCCTGTTGGAGAAACGCCATGTCGAGCAGGACGGACTTCTGCCAGATCACGAAGTCTTCCAATGTGATCCCTTCTTCGCCGGTCACCTGCATCATCTGGTTGATCGAATCCCCTTCTCGCAGTAGTTCGTGCATCTTTTTGACATCACGCACCCAGTTAGCCCCAAGTTCACTGTTCAACGTGGGAGCCAATTGATCCAGGTAGCGCGACCAGGACTGCAACGGATCGATCGCAGGATAGAATCGGCGATATGCCCGATCGTACGAGAGTCCGAGAAAAGTTTTGACCGTCCCGAGAGTTGATTGCGTGACCGGTTCTTCGAAGTTCCCCCCTGCTGGGGAAACGGTTCCGATCATCGTCAAACTTCCTCGCGAGCCATCCGCACAACGCATCACCCCCGCTCGTTCGTAGACGCTTTTGATCGAAGAATCGAGGTAAGCCGGGAAAGCCTCCTCGCCAGGGATTTCTTCCATTCGTCCCGATGTCTCTCGCATCGCTTGTGCCCATCGAGAAGTGGAGTCAGCGATCAGCAACACGTTCAGCCCCATTTGCCGATAATATTCAGCGAGCGTGACGCCCATATAAATCGAAGCTTCGCGTGCTGCCACCGGCATGGACGATGTATTACAGATGATAATTGTCCGATCCATCAGAGTCCCGCCGGTGCGAGGGTCTTTGGTTTCCGGGTAGAGTGAAATAGTTTCCACAACCTCCCCCGCTCGTTCCCCGCATGCGACAACGACTACGATGTCGACGCTGGAATATCTCGCGATCGTGCTTTGCAGGACGGTTTTTCCTGCTCCGAAAGGGCCCGGAATGCATGCTGTCCCGCCGATAGCGATCGGGAAGAAGGTGTCGATGATTCGCGTTCCCGTTGTCAGCGGCGTCTCAGAATAGAGTCGCTCGGCGTACTTCCTCCGTAACATCGAAGCAGGCACCGGGCGACGGACGGGCCACTGCTGCGTCATCGTCACTTCTCTTTGAATACCGGCAGACTCAATGCGTGCGATCGGTTCCTGGATCGTAAATTCCCCACTTGAGATCTCAAGAATTTTTGCGGGTTCCTGCAGTCCGAATGGAACGAGAATTTTGTGTGTGAACGGTCCTTCCGGAACGGTGCCCAAAACGCCTCCGGGTGGAACGAGTGATCCGACTTCGGCCGTCGGAGTGAATTCCCACTTCTTCTCAGAATCCAAAGGTTCCGCAATCGCTCCGCGCGGGAGAAAGAAGCCGTGTTGGTCTGCGAGTTGATGAAGAGGATTTTGCAGCCCGTCAAAGACCTTTCCCAACAGCCCGGGTCCCAGTGTGGCGGAGAGCATTTCCCCGGTCATTTCGACGCGATCACCGACGCGAACGCCTGTCGTGTCTTCGAAAACCTGCATGTCGGCAGTTCTTCCACGAATTCGCAGTACCTCGGACTTGAGTCGCTCATCTCCGACGCAAATGTATCCAACTTCGTTCTTGCGGACTGCCTGATCTTCACCGATCTCGATGAGGACCAAACTCTCGCGAACTTGAACAACGGTTGCGACGGTCGGAGCTTTACTCTTGCTCTGTGGAATGGACATCTGCCACCTGATTTACAATTTCTGCGAATTTAGTTTGGGCTCGCTCCGTATCGTGCGCCAGCCAGGACCTGAGAATGTCCCACTTGAAGACGTACGCCATCACATCATCGAATTGAAACGTCGGGGCACCGGCGTATTCGGAAAGCCACTTCCAGTTCAGATTCATCAGAGTTTTTTCGAGGTTGAGTGGTTTCACTTCCGCTAGATTCGCCTGGACCTCCGGAATCCACGGATAGACGTACTCAAGCCCGAAGTACGAAGCATTCCAGCGTCTCCGTAGATGCTGCTCTAGGCCCAATTCCCCTTCGAAAACGGGGGTTTCATGCCACTCCAAGCCATCACGTTTTAATCGCAGCGCAGCGACGAGAACTTGCTGTGTGATGCGATACTGGACATAGCTTGTCAGCGATTCGATTCGACATGAGTTCAAGAACTTCTCACATGACTCAGCCCAGGATGCATCGTTCGCTGAGTTTAAACTCAAAGGACGCCAGCGTAATAACATTAACGCTTCATTCAATTTGGAAGCATGTTCCGGACGCAAACCACGCAACCGCTCTTTCAATCGCTGCGGAGTGATTGGCAATCGACGCACTCGTTCGAAATGGACGAGGTGCGGTAAGCTGCATACGAGATCATAGTACATGCTCTGTTCCTCCGAGCACGTAGCGTTTGCCATCCAAGTTGTAAGGTTTGTAAGACATCAGTCTTCTCATGAGCAGTGATGAGTTACATCTACGGGTAATCTTCGTCTGGCATGATCGAATGAAAACGTGGAATGAGTCGGTCGGCAATCAATCGTGAAACCGCCCGATCGGACAGGTCGATCTCGAGATTATCGTCTACCAAATGAACACGAACGCCACCTTCGACTTCTGAGTCCGAAACGATTTCTATTCCTTCCCGTAACATGTCGCTCGTCAAAGCGAGCGCCGTCCGGTGGCCATCTTCTTCGAGAGTGTTCTCGCCATCCAACGCTTTCGAAACTTTCACGATCATGTCTTTGTCCTGAATGACTTCATCAACGGCGCGACCAGCCAGAACGAGCACAATGTTTCGGATCAGGTCCTTGTCGTGTGTCGCCGAGACAACCAGACGTTCGACGAACTCTTCGAAGCGTTTCGTCACGCGAGCTTTGAGTTCCAGCGTTGTGTCTCGCGCTGCAAGTTGGAGTGCGTCCAACGATGCCTGCCGATGGGCTTCAATCTCTGCAAACGCTTTCGACCGAGTCTCTTCGGCTTCGGTTTTGGCCTTCGAAACAATTTCGTTCGCCCGCTGACGAGCGTCTCGGAGAAGTTGATCGGCCTCAGATTGAGCAGCATTGACGCCCTGATCCCGAATACTGTCAATGAGTTCCTGAATACCGGAAGATGATTCTTCGCGATCTTCCATCGTTGCTTCCTTTTCAAACAGTGGAGTTTTCCGACTCCGATCTGACCATGACTCGCATGCGATTACTGAGGCAGTCGTCCAGCCAGAACGAGTGCGAACACAAACGCGAACACTGCGAAACCCTCGATGAGCGCTGCAGGAGCAAGAGAGACACCAAACACTTCCGGTTTGCTCTTGGAGGCATTGATGGCTGATGCACATGCTGCCCCCTGTGCCATCGCACTGCACGTCAAGGCCGCTCCGCACATGACTCCCAACACGAAAATTCCGGGAGAATTCTCGGGGGTGATCGCGGCAGGCAACGTCATCGTCACCACGATTCCGTAAATGGTTTGCGACGACGGCATCGCTGCCACGCCAACGAACCGTCCATAACCTCTCTCGACTTCGAGCATGGCTCCGCAGGCGGCCATCCCGCCCCGAAGACAGCCGATCATGCTGCCGATCGCCCCGAGCGCCAGTGGCGAGTACAAGCCGATCCAACCGAGAACCAGCATCGTCATTTCCATAATGATCCGTCCTTTCGTCGAAACGGAGCGAAGGTTTGCCCCTCTTCCTTCAGTCCCCAGTTAAAAAACTCAATCACATTGAGTCGCAGCCCGTGAATCACACCGCTGGAGACCCCCAGCAGCATGTTCAATGAATGGCCGAACAACAAAATCAGCAACGCAAGAAAAAGCCCCAGACTCGGAACCGCTTCACGAACACCCGAAGCCATATCATTGAAAGCGGTCGCCAACGAAGCGGAGGCCAGCCCCAAGGCAAAGAGTCGCAAATAACTCAAAATGTCCCCAAACGCGGCGGAGACTTTCGCAAGCCCCAGAGTTCCATAAAGAAGTCGACGGTGAGGCTTTTCGTATGGAGCGGTATAAAGCACGACGAACAACAGCCCAAGAACCATAGCTGCGGTCCCGACTGTTCCCAAAGCACTAAACTTCTCATCGATTTTGCTTGCCGCAAAAATCAATCCGCCTGAGATTGCCACTGCCCAGCCCAGAGAACACAAGCGGTCCGTCCAATTTGAATGACGTCGTGCATCCATAATGTTGGCGAGGATGACATGCACTGCTCCGACTAAAATCGACAGGCCCATCATCATCGTAGAGTTATTCATATCCAAGAAATGAAGGTGACTCAACAAAGAGCCTTCAGCCGGTGTGACTCCAAAATAGCTTCCGACGAACACTCCATAGATGAGCGAAGCCACGGAGATCAGGACTAGCATCGGACGGAACCGGCATCCAGTGGGGGACTTTCCGAGGCGTTTCCAGAAGAAAGCGAGGGCCAGTAAGATAATCAGCGAATAGGCAGCGTCTGCCAGAATCATCGCGAAGAAAATCGCAAACGAAACAAGCACCAACGCAGACGGGTCCCACGTCCAATATCCGGGAGTCATGTAGAATGAAACCAGATCTTCACCGACTTCGGTTCTCGGCGTGTTTCGCATTAAGGTCGGCGGATTTTCATCTCGCCGTGGAGCTCGACTTTCACAGACGAATCCATTCTTTTGTGAATCAGAAGTGAGTTCTGCAACATGTTCCTCTGGTACCCAGGCTTCGACTGCGAAGATCGGATCACTGTCGCAAGTCAGTGCTGCGGCACGTTGACGAGCGGCGGAGTCTTCCAGGTCATTAAGGCTCCGTGCAAACAATCGGCACCACATGGTGAGGCGAGTTCGTTCCACCATGCAGTTTTCGATTTCGACTTCGACTTCGCCAAGACGATTCCGCAACTGTTGCGGCGAGCGCGAGTCGGTTTCAATTCGTTCCCCCACAAACTCAACGGGTTTCTGATCAGCGACCACCACGACGTAACTCATTTGCCGACTCGTCGAAACGATTCTCCAAGGGAGCTTCTCCCCTGCCCTGTTCAGAAAACCGGTCTCTTTCAACTCCGATGCTTCGCGACTCGGGACGACATAAAACCACAGCTTGAGACCCGCCATCTCGTCTGGCGATGCAAATGCAAATTCTCCAAACGGACGAAGCTCCTCGATTCGCTGCTTTACTTCATCGCGTTCGTAGCGAAGATCGTACAGCTGCGACTCTAGCTCAAGTGCCTGTTTCTCGATGCCTGCTGGATCGAATAGTTTCGGGTCGCTGATCTGCCGACGATGCTGCGGCGTTGTAAGTAGAAACTTTAACGCTTTGCGAGAATTGTTCGTCGGCCCTTTGAATTCGAGGCCATCCTGGCTTCTAAACGGGATGATTTCTAACTTGCCAAATTCCTGCAGACGATCGAGCAGACGTTCTTTGTCTTTCTGAAAACCAAAGATCGTGACATGTGACAATGGAACGATGCTCATCTTTGATCCTCCTCAAAGCTGTATCCCGCTCCAGTTGCCTGTTGCTTTGCTTTCGCCAGTTTCGAGGTGACAACAGATGCTCGCTCGGCATCGTTGAGATAGATCCGAATCCGCTGGATGTTCTTCTCAGCCGTGGGGATGAGGATTTTCTCAAAGAGATTCACACGCTGCGTGATCCGGCGAACAGCGTGGTTGAGAATCTCGAGACGTTTTTCCTCGACACGTGCTCGAAGCTTTAGTTCCACAGCCTGTTTCAACCGATCCACGAGCACGTCAAACCAGGCAGGTGTCGCCATTTTCGAATACCCTGCAATCTCGAGGTCGACACTCTGAAGAACCGGAAGCCGAGTACCGACGACGTTGTCTTCACCCACAACATGACCTTTGAGATGAACAAGACGTGTGTAATCAAAAGAGTCATCAGCGATCATCGGGAGATCGCGGCTCGTTTCGACCTCGAGTTGCTCCAATGCATCAATCGTCTTCTCATGGTCGACCCGGGCTTTCTTGGCTTCAACGGAGAGCTGACGACGTTTTAGATCGAGTGACGGCAGAAGTTTCTTGTACAGCTTTAACTGTTGCTGTTGTTGCTGAAGCGAGTTTTTGCTGAGTTTTAATTTCGCCATCGATCAACTGCAACTTTCCACGAAGTAACCAAAAGACAGCACAGAAATTCAATACACGTGAGATTGTATTCAACTCAGTGCAGCGTTGTGGCTGACCGAGACTTGAATGTGCTCATTGCAGCTATTGCTTCTCCTTGTCCTCCGCCCTAGGGAAATACATGTCGACCAGATGTTGTTTCATCAGCAATTCTCTGGGCTCAAAACACTCCGCGAGTGTTTGCCAGCACAAGTCGAGTGCGTCATTCACTCCCAGTGAGACATGAATGTTCATGAATCGCTCCCGGAATAACTTCGAGTACTTGAGGAGTTTCTTGTCAAACTGAGACAATTCGAACGCCATCGCCTGTTTTTTCTCCGACTCGACTGCTTCTGAATAGAACCGAATCATCGTATTCATAATCTGCGAATGGTCTTCTCGAGTCTCTTTGCCGATGACATGCTGCTTCAATCGCGATAGCGACCCAAAAGGATCAATCACGCCGCCATGCAAATAGAATTGCCCTTCTGTGATGTAACCGGTGTTATCTGGAACAGGATGAGTGACATCGTCCCCCGGCATCGTCGTGACGGTTAAAATTGTGACGGAACCCGCTCCTTTGAAGTCGCACGCCTTTTCGTAGCGTTGTGCGAGCTGAGTATACAAGTCCCCCATATAACCCCGGACGGCCGGAATCCGCTCCTGTGCGACTCCAATCTCTTTCATGGCATCGGCGTAAGCTGTCATGTCTGTCATCAGCACGAGAACTCTCTTGTTCTCTTCAACAGCGAATCGCTCTGCCACCGCGAGTGCCATATCGGGGATCAATAAACGCTCGACAAGTGGATCGGACGCTTGGTTGACAAACATAATCGTCCGACCGAAGACACCGTGTTCTTCAAACGACCTGCGAAAGAAGTGGTAGTCGTCGAAGATCAATCCCATCCCGCCGAAGACGAGCACATCGGCGTCCGCTTGGAATCCGATTCTCGCAAGCAATTCGTTGTGTGGCTCTCCAGCAATGGAAAAGATGGGAATTTTCTGGCTTTCAACCAGTGAATTGAACAAGTCAATCATCGGAACGCGAGTTTCAATCATGCGCGACGGCATCACTCGCATCACGGGGTTGACTGTTGGACCGCCGACGGGAACATGACGATCCGTCGTCAGCGAAGGACCACCGTCGATTGGTTCGCCCGATCCGCAGAAGATTCGCCCAAGGATGTTCGGGGAGTAAACAACGTCGAGCGGTTTTCCCAGAAATCGCACGACGGCGTCGGTCGAAAGCCCCTTCCCCCCCGCAAAGACCTGAAGGCTGACGATGTTTCTATCGAGCCCGATGACTCGCGCCATCGAGGCTTCCCCGTCGGTGTTCTGGACCTCAGCGATGTCACCAAGGGCAACTCCCGACGCCCGCAGTCGGATCACGTCGCCAACAATTTCCAGAATGCGCGTGTACCGAACAAGCTGCTGCACCGATTCAGTCATCCTCCGCCACCTTTCATCACTGGAGCATGACTTACGATATCGAATGACCGACAAGCTTCAAACCGAAACGACAGCGTTTTCAAATTTGGTGAACGGACTTCTTCAATCGTATGCTCAAGCTCACCAGGAACTGCGAATCAGGAATTTGCTCGAACAGCGAATTCACACAACTTTCATTAAACTTCCCCTAACATAAGCTTTGGCACCTCATTCATTTCGACGCAGCATGCCGCGCGAAGTGATCGGGATATTTCCAATCGTAGTTTTTTGCTTTGGACTTGGACTTCACCGATTGAACCTCGTTTGTCAGTTCATTCAAGATTTGCTGATCGAGCAGTGGATCGTTCGTCGCGGCTCTCCACTGTTCGAGGTGTTCTTTGAGATCATTGAGCGTCTCTGCATGCTTTGGATCGCCAGCAAGATTGTGAAACTCATGTGGGTCTGATTGAAGATCATAGAGTTGGTACCGAGGAGGCTGTTCCATCAGCTTGTATGCTTCATGAACATCGGTCGGAGATTGCTCGATGGACTCTTCAATGGTTTGAGACCCTGCAGGCAGAACCTGATTTAGTTTCTGAATGGTGACGGAATAGTCGGGGTGAATCGTGTTCGGCAACAGGCTTTCAATGAGTTTGTAACGCGCGTTCCGGATCGATCGCTGCGGAAAGTAGTTCGGGGCTGCAGCATGCGTGTGATATTCCGCACAGAAATATTCTCTCCACTGCGCGTCCTCCTCTGACAGCAGAGGCAACAGAGACTCTCCCGGAAGGTTTTTGACTGGATCTGCTTGCGATGCTTCCAGCAGTGTCGGCATTAAATCGATCGTCGATACAAGTTCGTCGCGTACCTGTGGAGCAATCTTTCCCGGCCAGCGCATCAGTAATGGGACTCTCAATCCTCCCTCATAGCTCGTTCGCTTCCCTCTCAAAAAATCCGCACCATGATCGCCAAAGTAGATGACGATCGTATTTTCGGATTTCCCGGATCGCTCCAAGGCTGCTAACAAGTCTCCAATAAGGGAATCAAGTCGGCTCATGCAGTTGTAATGGTTGGCAACCAACTCTCTTAGCCCGGGTGGATTGATCCCCATGTACTCGATGACTTGCACGTCGTTTGCGGATTGTGGTTGTTCCGGCGATCCTTCAATCTGACGAATCCATGGAGCATGGGCATCTGGGTAATTCACGCTGAGAAAAAAGGGCTTGTCATCCTCACTCATGAATGACTCCGCATGCTGCGCGTATTCCGACAGATTCTTGCGAGCGAAGTTTGAAGACGGAATTTCATGCAGATCGAAAGGAAACGCTGACTTTGGATTGATGTGCAGCTTTCCAATCAGACCGGTGCGGTAGCCCGCCTGTTTCAAGCTTCGCGGAAGGTTTGGCGTCTCCTCGGAAGTTAATCGAAAGCCCCACGTTGCTAGTCCGATTTGACCATGCTGATGCGGATAAAGCCCTGTCAGAAAGCTGGCGCGAGATTGGCTGCATCCCGCTTGAGGAACAAAGGCTCGCTGGAACAGAACTCCACTGGCGGCCAGTTGATCAAGATGCGGCGTCTTGGCATATGGATCTCCGTAACATCCCAGTTCCGGTCCGTTGTCCTCTGAAACGATGAAGAGAATGTTGGGACGGTCATCAGACGCAAAGCTGACAGAACAGCACAGGAGCAGAATTGCCCAACAGTTTCTGATGTTTCGAATCATCGTTTCTCTTCATTCTGAACTAGTGATGAAACTCAAGCAAAGACCAGTGACAACAAGATGGCATCGAGTCACATTCTTGGTCAGCTCGTTCATTAAACCTAAAGAGTGCGCGATGCGCAGTCCAGACAGCCCGTTGGTGACCAAAGTCTTCAAGACACATGTCTCGCAAGAAACATTCTGAGAGCGTTCCGCAATCATGGTCACCTGACAGAGAGCATCGAGACCTGGTGAATGCTGGGAGACCGTGAGAATCGTCTTAGGGATGTCCCTCAACTTAGCCCTTCCTGCTTGCGAACGCTTAAGTAGATGCGATGCTCTGTAGACTCTGTCATTCACCGGCCCGTGATTGACAGAAAGAGCCTCACTCGGAACGCCCGCCCGACGTGAGGCTCGCTTGTTTTATGAGTCGACGACTTCAGTGTGGAGAGTCTACATCACCGAAGGCAGAGGGAATCGGAATCGTCATGTTGCCGTGAAACCACATGGACCAGATGCGGAATGTTTCCCCCATTTGATTCTGAGGAATTTTCTTGCAAAGCCGATTGTGTGAGCAATGTTAACCGTAAGCTGGCAATGACCTGGCCGGCTTCGCCAGCTTAGAGCCTCCCCAGGTTGCCCGCCACGGGGAGGTTCGCTGTCTTCTTCGGTTGACACTCTTCAACCTCATTGCCCTTCTCAAAGCCAGACAGGCGACTCTTCATTCTGCTCCTATTGCGACCGACGCACTTTCTTCGCAATGCAATAAACATCCTGTCTTATCGGCTCTTTCTTCAGGATACGGATGCAATCGCAATCGTTCGAATTGCTTGGGTAGTGTTTCGATGAGAACTCTGCGAAGCATGTCCCAATCACTCTCGTCGTCGCTCCGCTTCGGAGTGCATAGTGTCATTTTGATATTCCTGTGCATTCAATCCAAATGTGACGTTTCTCCTCGCTGCCCTCAAATTGACCAACCGCTGACGCGAAACTTTGCGAGTTGAGTTTGCGAAGTGAGGATGTTGTGAAATAGAATCAGATCAGACAAAGTGAATATGTGACATTCGATTCCATCTCATGTCACACCTCGCTTCCCGCCACTGACTCCTGCCTTGAAAATTCAACCATGTTGATCACCAATCGCTTCAGCGAGTTGAAAACATGTTGTGTTGCACTCAGCATCATCGCTGTGACAGCAGCATCAGCTGTCGCTGATAGCGGAGAAGACTTCTTCGAAGAGAAGATTCGACCTGTTCTTATCAAACGCTGCTACTCCTGCCATTCGGAGGCATCGCAAAGCTCAGAAGGCGGCCTCACACTCGACGCTCGAAGCGGCTGGCAAGATGGGGGCGATTCAGGCACGGCGATTGTCCCGGGCGACATTGATGGCAGCCTGTTAATTACCGCGATCCGCTACGACGACGAAAACTTGCAGATGCCACCCGATCAGGCGTTGAGTGAGCGGGAAATCGCAGACTTTGAACACTGGGTGCGTCTCGGTGCCCCTGATCCACGGACCGAAGCCGTTCGGCTAGTCAACGCAGATGTTCCGTCTGATCCGGTTCGCGGACGTGAACATTGGGCATTCCTCCCGCTTTCTGATCAGCCTCTTCCAGCTGTCACTGACACTCAGTGGCCGCTGACGACGATCGATCACTTCACTCTGAAAGAACTGGAAGATCGCGAACTGCACCCAGTTGATGATGCCGATCGTCGAACTCTTCTCCGGCGCGTTTCAATTTTGTTGACAGGACTTCCCCCAACGCTTGAGGAGATGGAATCGTTTCTGTCGGATGATCGATCCGATGCTTACGAGAGGCAAGTCGATCGGTTTCTCTCATCATTTCATTTTGGCGAACGTTGGGGACGCCATTGGCTCGACCTCGCAAGATACGCAGACTCCAACGGCCTCGATGAAAACTTTCTCTTCCGTGAAGCGTGGCGCTACCGCAACTGGGTCATTTCGGCGATCAACGATGACCTCTCGTATGACAGATTTCTGAGATTGCAGATCGCTGGCGACTTATTGCCGTACGAGTCCATCGAACAACGGGACGAACAGCGTATCGCAGCTGGTTTTCTCGTGATGGGGCCGAAAGTTTTGCTGGGGAATAATCCGGCGAATCAACGCATGGAAGTGGCTGACGAACAGATCGACACAATTGGACGAGCCGTACTTGGACAAACATTGGGGTGCGCTCGATGCCATGATCACAAGTTTGATCCGGTTCCAACCCGCGACTATTACGCACTCGCTGGAATTCTCTCATCAACTGAGGTGATGGAGCAACGATACATGCTCGGTCAACAGCGAGTGATGGAGCAACTCATTGGGCTCGGAGACGAGGGGGCTCAACTCGATGACGAATACGAAGCCTACTGGCGAGAACGGGAAGCGCTTAAAGATCGACGCCAACGCGCGACGGAAATCCTCGAACTCCTGAAAGCTGGCAAGCTCGAAGAATTCGCAGCTCGTGTTGATCGAGATGACCTCGTCATTGCCGAAGTGGCGAAGGACACGGAAGCCGCGATCGAGCAGAGAATCACAGCCCAGCAGGAAATGGTGACCGAATTTGATCGACTTTGGAATTCGCCGCCATCGATCCCGCCTCGAGCCATGTCGCCGACGGAGCGGAGTGAACCCGCTGATGAACACATCCGCATTGCCGGACAGTTCGACAAGCTGGGCGATCAAGTCCCTCGAGGATTTCTGCAAGTTCTGACGAACTCAGAAGTCTCAATTCCCGCTGAGCAAAGTGGTCGACTCGAACTCGCAAACTGGCTGACGAATACAGAGTCAGGAGCGGGGAATCTGGCAGCACGAGTTCTCGCCAACCGTATCTGGTATCACCTGATGGGAAGAGGCCTCGTTCGCACCGTGGACAACTTCGGTCGAACTGGAGAAACGCCCACCCATCCTGAACTTCTCGATCATCTCGCGAACTTGCTGATTGATTCAGGATGGTCGACGAAATCGCTGATCAAGAAGATTGTGATGAGCCACACGTTCGTGCTGAGCAGTTCTCACGACAATTCTGCGCACGCGATCGATCCGGAAAACGAACTTCTCTGGCGAGCACATCGTCGACGGCTTGATCCTGAGTCACTCCGGGATGCAATGCTCCTTTCCGGTGAACAACTCGATCTCAACCCCATGGACTCAACAGTCTGGTACCTGGGCGATCAGGCTACAGCTGTCGGCGCCAATACAAATCGTCGCCGCACAGACTTTCCATGTCGGAGTGTTTACCTGCCAGTGATTCGCAATGACCTTCCCGAGATTTTCGAAGCCTTCGACTTCACTGATCCTCATGCTGCAACAGGCATGCGTCCCAAAACGCTCGTTGCGAAACAAGGGTTGTTCATGTTGAACGAAGAGTCAGTGATCAACATTGCTGAGAAAACTGCGACGGCTCTGCTTGCGAATGAGACCCTATCCGATGATCGACAGCGTCTTGACTATCTCTACGAGTTGATACTCAATCAAACGCCTGCCGATGCAGACCGAGACCACCTGCTGACATTCTTAAACGACTTCAAAGAGCACGCCGCACCGACGTCGCCAGAGCAGCCCCGTTCACCCGAGCAACAAGCCTGGTCGATGGTTTGTCAGGCACTCTTTGCATCAAGTCGATTTCAAGTTCTGGAGTAGCCATGAAGTGCAATGAATTCGAGCCAGTCTGGAATCGAAGAGAGATGCTGCGGACGAGTGCATGCGGTCTGGGACAAATCGCTCTCGCTTCCATGCTCTCCGAATCCGCGTCTGCTTTCAGCGGAGCACATCCGACCGATGGAACGCCGCACTTCGCGCCGAGAGCGAAGCGGATCATCTTTCTCTTCATGTGGGGCGGGCCGAGTCATGTTGACTTGTTCGATCCCAAACCGGAATTGAACGCGCGGGCTGGTCAGCAGCTTTCCGGAAGTTCTGTCGGGGTCAATCGAGAGAACATGGGTGAGTTGCTGGGATCGCCGTTTCAGTTTCAGCAACACGGCGAGGGTGGAGTCTGGATCAGCGAGTTGTTCCCGGAACTGAGCCAGCACGCAGACCGGCTCTGCGTGCTTCGATCGCTTCACACAGAAGGCAGCGCTCACGGTGAGGCATTGCTCCGACTGCACACAGGCCAGGCCAATCTGGTCCGCCCAAGCGTTGGCGCGTGGGTCAGCTACGGGCTCGGAAGCGAAAGTGCAAATCTTCCCGCCTTTATCACGATTTCACCGCCTCGCGGACATGGCGGCGTGCAGAACTACGGCAGTGCATTCCTTCCCGCTGCTCATCAGGGAACTGCCATTGGATCCGCCGAAACACCTGTTTCTCAAGCGGTCGTTTCCAACCTTCGCAATCCCCGATTGAACACAGACCAACAACGTCGGCAGGTCGATTTGATCCAGTCGCTCAACCAATCCCACTTGCGACAATCGGTAACTGATCCGACGATCGAAGGGCTCATCTCGAATTACGAACTGGCGTTCCGAATGCAATCGACCATGCCGCAAGTCATGGGATTGGACGACGAAACACCAGCGACGCACGAGATGTACGGAATCGGAGAGGAGCCAACGGACAACTTTGGACGCCAATGCCTGCTCGCTCGCAAGTTTGCCGAGAATGGAGTGCGATACATTCAGGTGTCGACCGACTACACCTGGGACCATCATCAGAAGGTTCAGGAAGGATTGGTCGGCGAATGCGCGAAAGTCGATCGTCCGATTTCCGGGCTCCTGGCTGACCTCGATCAACGGGGGCTCCTTGACGACACGCTTGTCGTCTGGGGGGCAGAATTCGGCCGAACGCCAATGGCTGAAAACAAAGACGGCCGGAATCACCATCCGCAGGGGTTCACAATGTGGATGGCTGGAGGTGGTGTTCGTGGGGGAATGACGTACGGTTCGACGGACGACTTTGGATACGCTCCCGTCGAAAATCCCGTTCACATGCATGACCTGCACGCAACACTTCTGCATCTCCTCGGACTCGATCACGAGAAGTTGACGTACACTCACGCAGGAAGAAACTTCCGATTGACCGACGTGTACGGCAATGTGGTCCACGACATCATGGCGTGAGAGTGAGTTGGTCACGCCATCTTCAAGAAACGACATGCATGAGTCTGGCCTCAAAACCAAGCCAGACTCACGCAACGATCTCAAGTCTCGAGGGCTTACTCTGGAGAAACTTGGGACGACTGAATGTGTTGCAGGTTGTGCTGGAAGTCTTCTCCAACGAAGACCGCACAGCTAATGACGTCGTCTTTCAGTGATTCCGGAATCGCGAATTCCACTGTTTCAGTCCCGGTCCCGGCCACCGAGACGACTTTTCTTTCGACGCGTTTCTGATCACGTCCTCCTTTCAGAGTGACATGCAGCTTCTGTTCGCCGAGCTGTTTCGGAATTTTATGCTTGATCTGGACAGTTGCTTGAAGTTCCGGAGTGTCGCTTCGAACGATCTGCATCGAAATCAGGTTTTTGTATTTCTGATTCGTCTTGGACGAACCGTTTTGGTCTTTCTTCTTTCGTCCTCTTTGGGCAGCTTCTGCTTCTTTCTGGATGACGTAGTTCTCCATCGCTTCTGGATCGTCCCGATTTCGAAACGCGATCAGGCAATGATCATCGGTCTCCACCATCCACTGATCGAGAGTCGTCCGTAGAAAATCAAGATCGGCTGTGTGAGCGGGGCTGTCAATCAGATTGTGAAGACAGTCGGGATCGGACACGATGTCGTACAGTTCTTCAGGCTTGCGGTGCAGATAGACTTCATGTCGCTCACGGATCTGCGGGTCAGTTTCGGCAAGTTGTTTCATCTTCTTGTATGTCTGCGTGCCGGAGGTTGCCGTCGCGAAAACTCGTTCTCCGTTTGACCATGGATTGAAGATGTACAGCAGGTTTTGCGTTTGGATCGCACGCATCGGGTCACGAGACTTGCCCGAGTTCTCATTGTATTCCTTGATCACAAAATCACGCTGGGCCTGCTCTTCACCTTCGAGAATCGGGAGGAAGGATTTCCCCTGAACTCCATCCGGAACAGACAATTTGAGTGCATCGAGGATTGTCGGCAACAGGTCCACTGCAGAAACCATATGTTTGGTGTCGACGGTGTTCTCAGCGACTTTTCCGGGCCAGCGGAACATCAGCGGAGTTCGAGAGCTGTGATGATAAACCTGAGTCTTCGCGAACGGCAGCGGCATACCATGGTCGGAGAGAAACACGACAAGTGTCTCATCACCGAGCCCGGAAGCATCGAGGGCGTCGAGAACTTCACCGACACAGTCATCTGCACGGCGAACGGAAGAGTAATAGTGGGCGAGTTCCTGGCGGACGTCCGGATCTTCGAACAAGAATCCCGGGACGCTGACATCTTCAGCTGTGAAGACTCGACTCGGAACATGCGGATCGTCAACGACAGTCCCGTTCCTCCCTTGTGCATAGAAGGGCTTATGAGGATCGGAAACATTGATCATCACACAGAATGGCTGCCCTGCCTCCTGAGCGGCCGCAATCCCCATCGCAGCGGACTTCCCGTAGGATTTCGCATCTTTGAGTGCAAACTGCTTCCCGTTCGAGTCGGCATCGAGAATTTGGTCCCAGTGGTACGGATGATACGGAGTCGAATGTGAAACTTTTCCTCGGATCGCAGTGAAATAGCCCGCCTGCTTCATCAGATCGACAAGATGTGGATGTGTCGCATCAGGAACCTGATAAAACCCTTCGACACCGTTCGAGTGCGGATATCGACCGGACCACATCACGTTTCGCGAAGGCATGCAGTTTCCGACAACAACGTGAGCATGGTTAAACCTCAGCGACTCAGCCGCGAGTTGATCCATACGCGGAGTGGTGTCGGGCACCGGGCAGTCGTAAACGCCCATCGAGTCGCAACTCATGTCGTCGACGGTGATGATCAGTAAGTTCGTCGCAGCTGCCATGGTCGTTCCTGCCATGAGGAACACGCTAAGACAAGCTGTGATGACTCCAGAGAACGAAGAGAGAGTAAGACTTCGGATGTGCATGAAAACTTGCATGGCGGGCCTTTGCAGGATGAGGAATCACTGAGCATGACCAATTGATCGGAGAGAATCAATGCGATCGAAGGGTGAGTTTGGCCGAAGAATTTCAGGTGCCCCCCGACTCTCTCCTACGAAACGAAGGTGTCAGCTTCAAAGCTCGATGATTTTCCGTCCGATGGATCACTTCGGTAGTAGAGTCTTGGTTCGTGAGCCGTCGTTGAATTCGCGTACGTCGACTCTCCGTACAATTCTCGGAGGCGGAATCCGGACGTACGTTCTTCAAGGAGTTCAGGAAACTTCCTGCCTGCTAAGCAAAGGGAATCCTCCAGCCCCCAAACGAGGCTCGACTCACCTTCCCCTGTCAGGTAGTTTGACCTGTGAATACTTGGACGCCTTCACACTTGCAGAATCAATGACGGCGACCAAACTTTCCCAATCCCGGAATTCGAGAAGCTGATGTCAGGTATGTTGCACAACGACGGTCACATGGGAGTGACACCGGAACTATTGGAGCCCGATGGACTGGCTGAGTATCTCGGCAAGAAAATCCGCGACAAGTCCGCCGTCGTCGGGATTCTTGGACTCGGGTACGTCGGACTTCCACTTGTCGATCGCAGCTTCAGTTCCGGGTATCGCGTTCTCGGTTTTGACGTCGACCGTGCGAAAATCGAATCGCTGCTTTACGGCAAAAGCTACATCAAACACGTCCCGGACGATCGCGTTCAGGAATGGAAAACAAGCGGACGATTTGATGCGACGGACGACATGAGTCGTATCAAGGAAGCAGATATTTTGATCATCTGTGTCCCGACTCCGCTCACCCCCAGTCGCGATCCCGACCTGCAGTTCGTTCGCACAACCGTTCGCTCAATCGCCAGCGAACTGCGACCTGGGCAAATGATTCTTCTCGAAACAACGACTTACCCCTCAACTCTCCGCGAACTCGTTCTGCCGATTCTGGAAGTGAGTGGCTGCGTCGCTGGCGAAGAATTCTTCCTCGCTTACAGCCCGGAGAGAGATGATCCCGGAAACCCGGAGCCTTCGCATTCGCGCGTTCCCAAAGTCGTTGGCAGTATCGACGATCGAAGCGCCCGTCTCGCGGAAGCGTTCTATAAAGAGACCGGAGTCGACGTCGTTAAGGTCTCAAGCCCGGAAGTCGCTGAGGCATGCAAGATCCTCGAGAACACTTATCGTGCGGTCAATATTGCGTTGGTCAACGAACTGAAAATTCTCTTTGACCGAATGGGAATTGACATTTGGGAAGTCATTGAAGCTGCAAAAACGAAACCGTTCGGGTTTCAGCCATTCTATCCGGGCCCCGGCGTGGGCGGACACACAATTCCCGTTGATCCGTTTCACTTGTCGTGGCTGGGAAGAAAGTTTGGTGCCTCGACGAAGTTCGTCGAACTCGCTGGCGAATTGAATGTCCGAATGCCGGAATATGTGGTGTCTCGAGTTTCCGACTGTTTAAACGAAGTCGAGAAGCCGATCAAAGGGAGTCGCGTTTGTGTGCTTGGTGTTGCTTACAAACCCAACACCGGAGACCCACGGGAAAGCCCCTCGTTTGTGCTGATTGACCAATTAACATCCAAAGGCGCTCACGTCAGCTACAGCGACCCACACATCCCCACGCTTCCAAAGATGCGAAAACATCAATTGACACAACTTTCCAGCCAGGAATTAACACAAGAGTTTCTTGCGGAGCAGGATTGTATCCTGATTGCGACGGACCACAGTGCGTTCGATTACGAGTTCATCGTCGAGCATGCTCCGCTCGTGATCGACACGCGCAATGCGACGCGAGATGTTAAGTCCGGTCGTGACAAGATTCGTCGGGCTTAATTGGAGCGAAAGAAGCATGTGAGTTGATCGAACTCACTCGAACACTTCGGAAATGGCCACGACATCACCAGTCTGCTTGGAGACAAGTTTCAGAAGAGGAATCTGAGGCACGCATGAAAATTCTCGTCACAGGGACAGCTGGATTTATTGGCTTTCACACTGCTCGTGCATTAATGGACCGAGGAGACGAAGTCGTTGGAGTCGACTGTGTCAATGACTATTACAGCGTGGAACTCAAAGAAGCGCGGCTCGAGATGTTAAACTCGGATGAGCGTTTTCAATTCCACCGCTTTGACTTGTCTGACAGAGAGAAGACGGCGGACTTCTTTCAAAGCCAGCAGTTCGACGGCGTGATCCATCTCGCCGCACAGGCAGGCGTTCGGTACTCGCTGACAAATCCGCACGCTTATACGTCGAGCAATATCGATGGCTTCTTAAATATCCTGGAAGGTTGCCGACACTCGAAAGTTAAGCATCTTGTATACGCTTCGAGCAGTTCCGTTTATGGGGCCAATACAACAATGCCTTTTGCGGTGACGGATAACGTCGACCATCCTGTCAGCCTGTACGCCGCTTCGAAGAAAGCGAACGAGTTATTTGCTCACTCTTACAGCCATTTGTACCAGATGCCGACAACTGGCCTGCGATTTTTCACTGTGTACGGACCGTGGGGACGTCCGGACATGGCGCTGTTCCTCTTCACGAAGGCGATTCTCGCGGACAAACCGATCGATGTCTTCAACGAAGGAAAAATGCGACGTGACTTCACGTACATTGACGACATCGTGGACGGGATCGTTCGTGTTCTTGACCGCCCCACTGAGCCGAATCCAAATTGGTCCGGCGATGCTCCTGATCCGTCAACATCGAAAGCCCCGTACCGAATCTTCAACATCGGAAACCATCAGCCCGTTGAGTTGCTGGACATGATCCACTCGCTGGAAAGATGTCTGGGCAAAAAAGCTCAAATGAATTTGCTGCCGATGCAGCTCGGAGATGTTCCGGCAACGTTTGCAGACATTGAGTCCATTCAACAAGTCACCGGTTTTTCCCCTCGCACATCACTCGACTCCGGCATTGAGCAGTTCGTGAAGTGGTATCGCGACTACTATCAACAGTAGAAAGAACAGAAGCGACTTCGACGTCCTCTCCAAGAGTGCGGAAGTCAATGAAGTGCCCGCGCGACTTCACAGTTGAGAGGTCGATCCTTTAAGCTCTCGTTCCGATACTCCCCTTCTCACAAAAGGATCTTGGAATGAGTGCATCGAAACTTCGATTGTTGAGTTGGATTGCCATTGTCGGCGGGATCTTTCTTGCGGGAAACCAGCAATCTCAGGCAGCAGATAACGTCGAGCGGTCAACTTCCTGGCACCAATGGCGAGGGCCCAATGCCAACGGCGTGTCCGAGACAGCTACGCCTCCTCTGTCTTGGAGCGAGAACAAAAACATCCGCTGGAAGAAACCGATTGAAGGATTGGGCAATGCGACACCAATCGTCTGGGGCGACAAGCTGTTTGTTCTCACTGCCGTCGACACACGCCGTGTTGATCCTTCCAAACCGGCCCCAGCCGATCAGCCAGAACGGTCTTTTGGGATTGTGTTTCCGAACACGTATTACCAGTTCGTCGTGCTCTGTCTGGATCGGTCGACGGGCGAGGAAATCTGGGAGAAAGTCGTCGCAGAGCGTGTTCCGAACGAAGGTCACCACGGGGACAACAGCTTCGCTTCCTGCTCTCCCTTCATTGATGGCGAACACATTTACTGCTGGTTTGGGTCTCAAGGTTTGTATTGTCTGGATCTCGACGGAAACCTGCTCTGGGAGAAAGATCTCGGCCCGGTCGAAACCCGACGAAGCTTTGGAGAAGGAACTTCACCTGTCGCTCATGATGGCCGCCTCATCATTAATCGTGATCACGAAGGGCAATCGTCGATCATTGTTCTCGATGCAGCGACCGGAGAGGAAATCTGGACTCGAGATCGCGATGAGCTAAGCAGCTGGGCGACACCGTTGATTGTTGAGAAAGACGGAATTGTGCAGGTGATCGTGAACGCTGCCAATCGCGTTCGAAGCTACAACTTAGACGACGGAAGCATCGTCTGGGAATGCGGCGGCCAGGTCAGCAATGTCACTCCGAGTCCCGTGACAGACGGAGAATTCGTCTACTGCATGAGCGGCTATCGCGGTTCCTCAGCAATGGCGATCTCGCTCGATTCGAAGGGAGATGTCACCGGCACTGATCAAATCGCCTGGCAACTTTCACAAGGAACCCCATATGTTCCTTCGCCGATTCTCTACGATGGATTGCTTTACTTTACGCAGTCCAACAACGCGATCTTAACGTGCGTTGATCCCAAATCGGGCGACGTCTTGCTGGAGCGAACTCGCGTTCCAGATGTACGTGCTTTTTACGGATCGCCAGTGGCAGCCCAGGGGCGTATCTACCTGACCGGTCGAGACGGCGAAACTGTTGTGATTAAGGCAGATTCCGAGTTTGAAGTGCTGGCCACAAATCAGCTCGACGACCATTTTGACTCTTCCGCCGTACTCGTGGAAGACGCGATCTATTTGCGAGGAAAAGAAAACCTCTACTGCATTGGAGAGTAGAGGCCCCCGCGTGACACGTGCACTTGGTAATTAACGACGCCCCACGAGAGGATGGAACTTTCGTTGGGGCGTCATACATTTTGATTTCCCGATCGGACAGATTCAGTCGAGCGACCAGCCGGAGCGAGGTTCTCTTCCAAGGAATGTGTTTGCGATATCAGAATTCGTCACTCTCAAGGCTTTCGAATCCCATTTGATCTTTTCGCCCGCCCGGAAAGCCACGTTTCCGAGATGATTGGCTTCTGTGAGTGGTCCGGAATAGCTAAAGGGACTCGCGGTTTCGGATCCATCGCGACAAGCAACGAGCCACTCTTCATGCTGTCCCGGAGAGTCCGGAATGAACTGCTCTGGTGGGTTGAAATTGGCGAACTCAGCTTCCGGCAAGAGAACGTACTTGGAATAGTCGGAGAGAAGCATCTTTCCATCTTCGCCGATGAACAACGCTCCGTTAGCCCATTGGGGAATTCCTCCCTCGTTCCAGATCTCCGGTTTGTGATCTCCCTGATACCACGTCAGTTTACACGGAGGCATCTCCCCGCGTGCGTCGTACTCATAGGTGACGTGCATCGACGCGGGGGCAATCTCCGGATGTGGTTCCGGGCCGAATGCTTCGATCGTTTGGGGAGCATCAAGTTTCAATGCCCACCAAGGAAGATCGACGCGGTGGCTTCCGAGATCCGACATCGTCCCATTTCCAAAATCCCACCAGCGATACCATTTGGGACCGGGGAAATAAACTTCGTGATACGGACGCATGGGTGCTGGTCCGATCCACAGATCCCAATTGAGATAGCTCGGAGGCGTCATCGTTTCGGAGGGGCGCTCTGAGACAAACACGCGATCTTGATTCCGATCCGAATCTTCTTTGCTCTGAAGTCCCCAGGCACGTGAAACCCACACGTGAGCCTCCCGCACAGCTCCGATCGCTCCCGACTGAATCAACTCGACGACCCGCCGATAGTTGGGGAGTCCGTGAATCTGCGTTCCCATCTGAGTCTTCACGCCTGCCGATTCAGCAGCTTGTGTAATCCTCCGGGCTTCGTCTACATTCAGCGTGAGTGGTTTTTCACAGTACACATGTTTGCCCATTTTCAGCGCGGGCATTGTGGCGTATGCATGCGTGTGTTCGGTCGTGCTGACAACGACCGCATCAATGTCGTCTGTCCGGTCTGCGTAGAGTTCCCGAAAGTCCTCGTATGTTCTCGCTTCAGGAAACAGCTTCGAGGCGATTCCCAGGTTCTGACGATTCACATCACACAGCGCGACGACCTGCACATCGACGAGCGATTGTTCGGTCATCGTCTTGAGATTTCGTCCGCCACGGCCGCCCACTCCGATGAACGCCAGATTCAATCGTCCGTTTGGAGATGCAGCAAACGCTTTGCGTGTCTGCGGGAGCAACGCCAATGACGACGCTGCCATCGTTTGCAGAGCGGTTCGTCGACTCAGTCTTGAAAGTGACATGCAATCCCCTTTTGATTGATGTGAAGCACGGCGGTTTCAAACACACTACCGTATTGCTCGAACAAATGCATCGCCGACAACTGATGCGTCTTAAAGAGTCGAGATGTGATCAGTGATGGAAAAACGTGCCATGAATTGCAAATTCTCGGGGGCGGGAGTTGTGTTCTCATCCCGAAAACGTTGTGATTCGGACACCAGCATCATCGGATGTTGGCTGTTATCCTCCAGCCAGTTTGCAAAGCCGAAGTCTCGTCGTTCAACTGAAGACTCAACTCGCGGGAAATGAATGTTTCGTGAATTCAAATTTCGGGGCAGTTCGCTCGTACCGGAACCGAATGTCCCGGTAGAAGAAATTGGCACTCGCGTTCGTTACGGACTCACGATCGCGCTCGTTCTGATTGCCATCGTCATTCCCATCGGATGGTTACAGGTCATCGGCCGGACCGCTCCCCAGGGTCCTCCGTTGGAAATCGCCCGCACCCAGACGGATCTCGAAGTTTCGCCAATTCAATTCCGGGCAGCCGAGTTGTCCGACCATGAGGACTGGAGTCCTAGAGTCACGAACGTGAAACTCGTCGATCTCAATCAAGATGACAAGCTTGAAATCCTCGTGTGCGATGCGGTGCGAAATACGATCTTTCAGTATGAGAGACAGTCGGACGGAGCATGGGACGAAACAGCTCTCGTTCCAGAAAACAGCATCGCCGTGCCAGCCCGGACGGAAGTCGTCGATCTCGACGGAGATGGCGATCTCGACATTCTGGTCGCAGTATTTCGAAGCTTGAATCCGACATCAGAACCGATCGGGCAAGTCGTTCTTTTGGAGAACGCCGGCGACAACGAGTTCACCCCGCGAGTTCTGATTGATCAAATTCGTCGCGTCTCGGATGTCCGCTCAGGTGACTTCGATGGTGATGGCGACCTTGACCTCGCCGTCGCAGAATACGGACATGAATTCGGCCGAATCTTCTGGATGGAGAATCTCGGCGACCTCAATTTCGTCGATCGGGAACTCATGCGAGCAGCAGGAACGGTCTCCGTTTCAGTCGGCGATTTCGACGGTGATGGAGATCCCGACATCGCTGCATTCATCGCAGGTGACCAGGAGGAAGTGTGGATCTTCGAAAATACGGGGGAAGTCCCCTTCCAACCAGAACGACGAAAGATCTGGGGAACGGCGAACTTCGACTTCGGCGGATCTGAGATGCAAGCTGTCGACCTTGATGGAGACGATGACCTCGATTTTCTCATCGCTGCTGGAGAAGACTCGGAATTTCCAGTTCCTTCCCAGCAATCATCGCACGGCGTTTACTGGCTCGAAAACCAAGGTGATTTTGAATTCGAATTGCATTCGGTTGGTTCTCTGCCTGGATGCAGCTCAGTTGCAGTCGCAAACATTGATGACGACGGGGATCTGGACATCATCGCGGCCAGCCGGTTTAACAACTGGAATGTTGAGGGAACGGCAAGTCTGGTCTGGTTCGAAAACGACGGGCAACAAAACTTTCAATCCTGGAAAGTCGCCACCTCCCCTGCCCGACTCGCAACGGTCGCTTGCGGCGACATCACGGGGGACGGCCGAATCGAAATCGTCGCTGGTTCTCTCTTCAACCACGAACCAATCATTCGACCCGGACGTGTGACGATCTGGACTCAAGAAGGCGAGGAGCAGGAATGAAAGTGATCAACGCCCTCTTACTGGCAGTGATCGGCATTGAACTTCTTGTCGGCTTCTGGTCGTACCGGAACGTTCAACAGCAACCAGTTGCACCGACAGTGAACACCGAAGGCATGCCGGTCTTCACTCGCAATATGATCATGTCGTCCGAAGTCGCCATGAACCCTAAGTTCGCGGAACAATGGAGCGGCTTGGGTATCGTCTATCAGGCCTTCGGATACTACGACGAATCAGTCGCTTGTTTTACTCGAGCAAAAGAGATCCAACCTGAAGACTCGTCCATCGCCTACGAACTGGGATTCGCCCTGATCCTCGCTGGCCGGATCGATGATTCGTCGCGAGAATTCGAACGAGCAATGGAACTCGGGCATTATTACCCCAGCCAGTGCTGGTATTTTCTCGGTCGAAACTCACTTCGTCAAAACGATCCCGAATCCGCGAAAGAGTATTTCCTGAAAGCAACTTCGCTTCCGGCAGCCCGCTATGAATTGGCGAAAATTGCCTGGCGGGCGGGAGAACTCAACCAGGCAGAACACCTGCTCAAGGAACTCGTCAACGAATTCCCAAACGCAACGGAACCGCAGCGTCTGCTTGCGGAAGTCTTCGATGAACAAGGGGAGCATCATCTGGCATCGATGCTCTATCTCAGCTCAGATCGTCGATTCGTCGGGCTGACCTCGCCGCGTCAGGAAATTTTCGAAAGCATTCAACAAATTCGAACGCTGGGAAACGTGAAATTTGTCCAGACACGTGTCACCGAACTGCTCGATGCAGGAAAAGCTCAGGACGCGGAGGATCTGTTGAAGCATGACGCTGGCAGCACATTCAATCCCGTCATTTGGGATGCGAAATCAGATGTCGCTCGTGGGCTCGGCAACCTTGATGAGCAGATTGCACTCCTCAAAGAAGTTGTCAATCGCGATGGATTAGATTCCTATCGCGCCGCGAGGCTCGGCTTCGCACTGATTGGCAATGACCAGAAGGAAGAAGCTCGAGAAGTCATGAGCGTTGGAGCGGCTCTTGAATCCAACGATGAACGCGAAGTCGTTGCCGACCTCTATCAGCAACTTGCGAACCTAGCTGCCGAACAAGGTGACGAAGAGAAAGCCCGAGCCAACTGGGGCAAGTCGCAGTTTCACTATGGGCGAAAGATCTATCAATCGGAAGATCCTTCGAAAGCCATTAACCTGTTCATTGAAAGCGCCGAAGCAAACCCTGATGAGGCAGATGCGCCGTTTTTCTATCTGGGAAATCTCTTCTATGAAACAGGCGAGCTTGAAGACGCACAAAGGGCATATGCAGAATGCCTGAAGATCGATCCCGACTTCGGTCGCGCAATCGATGGTCTGACTCTCATTAAAGCGATCCGAGATCCCGGCGCAGCAGATTCAACTCAGCCAGAAGCTGCGCAGGATTGAATCGCCGGAATCAACAAGGCTATTCTGCTTCATTAGAACTCGCCTGAAACCTTCTGTCCGTATCTCAGAACTCACTTAGCGTCGTCTTGAGATGATTTCTTCAGCTGACAGACGGCATTCCATGGCGAATCGTAGATGCGCTGATTCATGGGAGCACCTGCACGATGCGGATGAAGATTGTAGCCATCGTCCTTCTGACAAACTCGATATGTCTAAGCATTCTAGCACAGGACGCTCCCGTCGTTCACGATGATCGGTTGCAGGTGACGCTTCTTGCTGAAGACCCGGAAATCGTGACGCCGATCGGCATGGCGATCGACTCGCAAGACCGACTGTTCGTCATCGAGTCGCACACCCATCATCCCCCGGCGGACTATTCAGGACCGAAGAGCGATCACATTAAAGTCTTCATCGATCGTGACTACGATGGAAAAGTCGACGAAACGTATGTGTGCGCTGATGGAATCAACCAAGCGATGAATCTTGCCTTCTCACCTGACGGCGAGTTGTTTGTTGTCTGTGCGCGAGAAGTCCTGAAGGTTCACGACGAGGACCGCGATGGCCGAGCCGAAAACGTCGAGACAGTTTTGACTCTCGAAACCGAAGAACGCTACGCTCACAACAGCCTCCTCGGAATCACGTTCGATCGCGATGGCTGGATGTATGTTGCTCGAGGAAACACCGGGTCAAAAGGCTATCATTTCGTTGGAACGGATCAATCCAAAGTCTCAGGCTACGGTGATGGGGGCAGCGTCATCCGGTGCCGCCCCGATGGAACTCGCCTCGAAGAATTCGCGACAGGTTTCTGGAATCCGTTCGATCTGAAATTCGACCAACATGGGAACCTGCTGCTCGTCGACAACGATCCCGACGCACGTGGTCCCAATCGTCTTGTTCATGTCGTTAAAGCTGGCGACTACGGTTATCGATCACTTTACGGAGGAAGTGGCAACCATCCGTTTCAAGGCTGGGACGGATCGTTGCCCGGGACTTTGCCCTTCCTCGCAGGAACCGGGGAAGCTCCATGTTCGGTCATTGATTGTCAGCGGTCCAATTTTCCAATCGAGTATTCGGACAGCGTTCTCGTCTCCATCTGGAACGAGAACTCGATCGAGCGGTTCGACGTCAAAACGGAATTTGACGGCCTCGCTGTTACCGACAAGTCGAATTTCATGTCGGGAGGCAAAGACTTTCGCCCGGTTGCCCTCGACTGCGACTCGCAGGGGAATCTGTATGTGACGGATTGGGTCCTCGTGAATTATCCCAACCATGGACGCGGTCGAATCTGGCGTATCTCGAACATCGATACGGAACCGACCATCTCGCCCCGCAAGAAGTTCGCTCCCCCGCTTTCAAACTCATGGGAACTTCACGCAAAGGAAATTCGTGAGACCGACGATGAAGACAAACTCGTCGAAGCTCTTCAATCCGATTCGGCGATGCTTCGCCACGTCGCAGTCCAACGACTTGCGCAAATCGACGACGACAGCCTTCACGAGCAACTCTCTCAGAATTCACACGAACGCGTTCGCTTAGGAGCATTGCTGGCCGATCGGATTCGATTCCCGAATCGTATTGAGTCGATTCGCCGCTGGCTGCAGGACCCATCCGAAGAGATTCGCCTCGCTGCTCTGGTGTGGGCTGGGGAATCGATGAACATCGATTTGCGTGGTGACCTGCAAGCTGCCATTACTCAGGAAAACGTCAGCACTCAATTGTTCGCGACGTATTTGGCTGCAGTCCAGAATCTCGATTCGACATTCATCGAGGCATACCAAACTCGTGCCGCAGCCAAATCAAATCAGCTACCACGACCATCGACCTCCAAGCTTCTCATCGAAGTCGCCAAGAGCCCGAAGTTTTCCGAATCGGTTCAGGCACACGCTGTTCGATTTCTGGATCTTTCAACCGCGAAGTCGGAACGCGATTGGCTCACCAGGCAGATTCAGAGCGAACAAGAAGAGCTCGCATTAGCTGCAATTCGTAAACTCGGCGAACTTCCACTCAATGAGCATCCTGAGCTTGTCGAGAACTTCGTGGACACTTGCCTCGATGACTCCGCACCGGCTGAACTGCGCTGCGAAGCTCTGCTCGCCATCAGCACGGTAAAACTCGAAGACCCGCAGCGACTGATTCCTCTTTTGTCCGATGAGAATGAATCGATCGCGACAGAGACAGCCCGAACATTTCGGTCCTGGTTTGAAAGATCGGAAGCCCGAGAATGCCGTGAACACATTGATTCGCTCAAGTTGTCTCCAATCGTCCGAGATAGAATCTCCGGTCCTCGTCCCGACAATGGACTTTCAGAGTCCGAGTCCGCTACTCGGCCAGACAGTCATGACGAATGGACAAAGCTTGCGATGAAAGGAGGAATCGAGCAACGCGGACGGAGAGTCTTCTTCACCGACCGAGTGGGATGCTTCAAGTGTCATACAGTGGACGGTCG